>NZ_WXWI01000068.1:0-64771 GCF_009904895.1 Vibrio sp. V31_P5A7T61 | reverse complement strand
CATCATAACTGATTGTTTATAGTTAGATAAAAATAATATTAATACATTATTAACAAATATAATAATAGTTTTAGTGATATAAGTGTCATAATGGCTTGATCGACTGATTTTCATCGACTAATAATTAATTTAGTTCGCTGGAAAGAGGCTTCGATTATGAAATCAAGTGTACTTTTATCAGTGGCTATATCCTCGGCTATTTTACTGGGTTGCGGGGGAGGTTCGGAATCTAATACTAATTCACCGACCACTCCGATCAAGGATGAACCAACAGCGGTACTTAGAGGTATTGCGATTGATGGTTATCTTACAGGTGCTCGCGCATTTATTGACTATAACTTTAATGGTCAATGGGATGAGCCTGAGCCATTTGTGGTGACAGCAGAAAATGGACAGTTTCAATTCATGCCTAATGAATTGGCTGCTTGCTGGCGCTTTGCTCCACTGATTATTGATGTGCCTGTCGGCGCTCATGATTCCGATCATGGTGTCGTGACAGAAGCCTATCAACTCATAGCTCCTCCGCAGTTTGTTAATGCTTATCCAGAGCAAGCGCGCGTGGTTTCTCCTTTCACGTCTTTAGTCTGGCAGCAGGTCGAGTTTGAATGGTTGACTCGCTATCCTCAGTTAACTTGCACTCAATTAGCTGAACAACCCGTTAAACAACGAGTATTGCAAGGCCTAATTGAAGAGCAAGAGCAGCATGTGATGGCGTTTTTCCAATTAACCCGCGATCAGCTTTATGGTGATTTTATTGCCAGCGGCGATCGTCAGCTTCATCAAACGGCGAACTTGTTAGTTCAAGGTTTTGCCGCTGCGAAGCAGCAAACGCCAGAGTTTGCTGAGCAACACCATCATGCTCGACAAGCGCGCTTAGCGTATTATTTACGCTACCCTCAATGGTTAGAAAATGGCTCAGTATTCGCACGTCATTTAGTCGCTAATGATTCGCTATCCGTTCATACTAATGATCTGATCGAAAAAAGTTGGTATCGCAGTGAGCGGGTGATCGGTGAGCAAGAGGCTAGCTGGCGACGCTATTTAATGAGTGATGATCGCCAACAAAAACTGGCCCTTGAAGCACTCAATCAACATCAACAACAACTCGTTGGTGAAGTTGTTAGAACGATAGACAGCGCATGGCAGCAAGGACAACGTTGTTTAGTGACCATTAGTTACCAAACGATCAATACCACATGGGATAATCGACATTATGAGTTAGTCGCTCGCTTAGTGGTGCCGTTTTCTGAGTCGCAGCAACAGTGTGATACTGACTCGATATTGGCAAGTGATTCTCTTAACCAGCTCGATAGCTTAACGGTGATAATCTCTCGCTATGATACATATGATCGCATGGTGTCTCGTTCGCGCCATGATTTTGCTCCAGGCCGTCATGATGTGGTTGATGCAACCTGGTTAGCAATGACACAGAATGTTTATCCTTTACACTATGAGTTAGAGAATTTGTCTTTTATTCAATCTGATATCGATCAAGCACAGGCCTATCATGCTCAGCAATGGGTAAGAGAGTCGATTGTTTATCGGGCCAATCAGTACACTTGGTTAGAGCGGCTTGATTCAGGATTATGGTTTGAGTGGCAGCAGCGTAATGGCCAAGTCACTTTGCGTTGTGGTCATGAATTAGACAAGCAATTGGCTCAGACTCGCGGCGAGTGCTATCAACGTTTTGCTCAGCCAGTATTTAGTGAAACTTTTGATGGTAGTTTGTCGAGTTTTGGACAAACCATAGTGGCCAACCAATGGGTAGAAAGGCAATCAGGAATCGGTGTTGATGGTAGCTCGGCGATTAAGGTTACTTATCAAGGTTACGAGCACGGTAGTGAGCGCGTGTTGGCATCGACAACGATTTTACCTGCTGAACGTTATGAGCTAAGTTTTGATGTTCGCTTTTGTCCTGATTTTCAGTTTGTACGAGGGGGTAAACTGCATGGTTTGGGCCCTCGGCGAGGTGTGAGTGGTGGTCATCCAATATTCGATGAAGGTTGGAGTGCTCGGCTTATTTTTGGTCGTAATGGTACTTTAGGTGCTTATGTTTATCATCAAGATATGCCTGGACAATATGGTACGGTTCAATATATATCGGATTTTTATTTTGAAACCAATCGTTATTATCACTTACGTATGGTGGTGCAAGTTAACCAGCCCGCTGCTGCATCTAATGGTTATCTTGAGATTTGGATTGATGGCAAAAAACGCATGGTCTACGATCATCTGCGCTTCCGAGCGAGTGATAGTCAGGACAGTCAAATTCAACGTATATTATTTCATACCTTTCATGGTGGAAATGATATAGGGTCAGCGCCGAGGGATGAATTTGGTAATTTTACTCAAGAATGTGCCTATTTTGATAACTTTATGGTTCGGCGTTAAGTTTTAATCGATATCAGTTGGCAACCCAAACCATGCTCTATCGAGCATGGTTTTTCTTATTTTTGGCCCCTCTTAGATATTGAGCATCGGTACATTGCTGTACGATAAATACGAACAATGTAATGCAACTATCTCTAATTAATGATGTAAGGAAATGATGTGCTAGCAGAACCGTTTGCTGAGATTTTTGATTCACACTGGTACTTAGAGCAGTATCCCGATGTCGCGGCGGCTGGTGTTGATGCATGGTGGCATTTTACCACTCATGGTTGTCGTGAGCATCGTTTACCCTGTGCTCTACCGGCTTTTGAGTGGGAATCCATATTGTGGCAACAACCCTTACAGCAAGCGCAGGCACTGGCTGCGCTACAAGCCTTGTTTGGGGAGCAAGGCCTCAACCAAAGTTTGGCCGGGTTTGTGTTAGCGCGTTTCTATGCTTGTCAGGGACAATGGTATCGCGTGAGTGATTACTTACTGCCGATGCTTAATGATGCGGTTAGCCGTTTATTAGTTGCTGAGCAAGCGCCTTGGTTATTGCAGTTTTCAGCGCTATATCAACAAAATCAGCAGGTGTTACTGGCTGACTTATTCGCTGATTTAAACTGGCCTGATAGTCTAGAGCGCGAACTTGCCATCGCAATGACCCATGGCAAAGGCAGCGTTTGGCAAGTGTTGCAGCAGGCTTGGCAACAGCTTGATTTAACCATGCCTACGGCCTTGTTTGACCGAACGGATAAACCTAAGTTATTACTTGAATATCAGCAAATAAAAAAAGCCCAAAGTACGAATTCGCAGCTAGGCTGGCGTCGATATTGCCCTTGGTATTATACCGTTTCAGTGGTCATCCCGTGTTTTAACGCTGAGCAGACTATTGATAGAGCATTAGCTTGTGTTGCTTCGCAAAGCTGGCCGCACCTTGAGATCATTGTGGTGGATGATGCTTCGCAGGATAACAGCGTTGAGATTATTAAACAGTGGCAAGCCCGTGATTCCAGAATTAAGTTGATTCAACAGTCGGATAATCAAGGAGCTTATGCCGCGCGTAATTTGGGTATGCGGCGAGCAAAGGGCCGTTGGTTAACGGTCCATGATGCCGATGATTGGTCGCACCCACAAAAAATTGAGTGCCAATTACAAGGGTTATTTGGTAACTCTCAGGCCGTAGCATCGGTATCACATTGGATACGCTGTGATGAAGTGTTGCAGTTTCAGTATTTTCCGATTGAGGGTGAGTGGATTCATCGCAATGTATCATCATTACTCATTCGACGTTCCGTACTGGCTAAGCTGGGTTTTTGGGATAATGTCTCGGTTAATGCTGATACCGAATATTACTATCGCTTATTACAGGTTTACGGTTCTAACTCTGTTGTGGAAGTGATGCCGATGATACCACTTTCATTAGGTATCGTTCATACTGATAGTTTAACTCAACAAAGCGCTACTCATTTACGCACTCAGTTTTATGGTGTGCGTAAGGAGTATCATGACAGTGCGTTAGCCTGGCATCAAGTGATGCAAGATCAACTACCACTACCGGCAGAAATGACGATCCGCCCGTTTGTGGTACCACCTCGATTGTGTAAAGGTTCTGCTTTGTTGCAGCACGATAATTTTATTCTCTATCTACGAGAGAAAGGTTGGGTTGATGAAGCTTGGTATTGGCAGCGCTACCCTGATGTTGCCGCTACGCAGATGAATGCAGTTGATCACTACCTTGAGCATGGTTGGCGTGAAGGGCGTGACCCGTGTGCGCATTTTTCTGGGTCTGCTTATACTTTTCTTCATCCCGAATCGGGTGCTGAAAATCCGCTGTGGCATCGTTTATACCATGACCCAAATTCTCCGCCGTTGCCGATTTCTATACCAGGAGGTCTTAATACTGAGGCTGTACAGCATCAGCCGGCGGTGGTTTATGTCGGCCATCAAGTATCAAATCAGCAGTTTGGTGCTGAGCGTTGTTTTGTGCAAATTCTTCAGCAATTAGCGGTGAGTGAAGATTGGCTGCGTGAAGGTTATCGAATTGAAGTGGTGTTGCCTGCGGCGGGTAACCCGTTGTATGTTGAGCAAATAGCGCGTTATTGCCATCGAGTAACTTTTATTCCAACGGCGTGGTGGCATCAAGAACGTTTGACTAGCGAAGCGTCATTAGACACTTGGTTAACATGGCTAGAGTCGGTTAAAGCGAAAGCGGTTTATGTCAATACTTTAGTGGTTGACTTGCCGCTGCTGGCGGCTCGGCAACTGGGCATACCGACTGCGGTACATGTCCGTGAACTGCCGGAACATGATCCGAGCCTTTGTCAGGCATTAGCGGTAACCCCCTCAACGTGGTTGGCGCATTTCGACCCTCTGGTGGACGTATGGATTGCGAACTCACAAACGGTAGCGGAGTGGTTAACCACTACGCGGCAACCGATTGTGTGGCCAACGCCGTGGTTATTTGATGAGACCAGCGATTTACCTTTACCCAATCAGGCGCGCCTTCAAGTCGGTATGCTCAGCAGCAATTTAGCCAAAAAAGGCATTTGGGATATGTTGCAGATTGCTCAATGGGCTGAGGCGCAGCAATTACCGCTGGATTTTTATCTCTATGGGCCTGATACCGAAGAGGTAAGTAAAATGCAGCAGCAAGATTTACCCCCTAATTGGCATTTTGCCGGCTATGTCGATCAGCCGTCGCAGGCATTGGCGAAGTTAGATATTGTATTAAGCTTATCCCATTTTCATGAATCATTCGGTCGCACCATACTCGAAGCATTGGGTTTCGGCCGAGTGGTCATTGCTTATGCCCAAGGTAGTATGGTGGAGTGGGCGGCTAGCTCTCCCGTTTACTGGGCAGACTATCCCGATCAAGAGGCCGTGCTTGGCCATTTAACTCAACTCTGTGTTGATCGAGAGCAACTGATCCTGCGTGCTGAGCAAGGTAAATTGTGGGCGAAACAGTTATCATCTAGCTGCCAAGGCGCTGAGCAATGGTTAGCTCAACAAGAACAGTTTCTTAACCAAACCGCAATTCATTAAAATTAAATAAGAGATCAATGGCTATGTCAGTGACTGCTAATCAACGTGCGCTATATTTTACCCGTCAAAAATCCGATATATCGAGTCTTTGGAGCTGGCATCTTGATAGCCCTAAAGCTTGCTTAAGTCGTCATAACTCGAGTGAATTAAACCTTAAATTTCAAGGATGGCTGTTGTATGAGCCTATATATCAAGCGACGGTATGGATTGATGATGGGCAGCAAAGACATAGTTTTGAATTAACCATCGATCGCCCAAGTGTGGTGGAGAAAAAACTGGGCGTGGATGGTGAAAAGCATCCGCTACGTCGCTGCGGTTTTCAATTTGAACTGCCTTTATTAGAGCTGCCGTTCGAGTTTGGTTTTCGTATCAATGGCCAGTCGATCAAAGTTTTAGATGGCCAGTGGTTAACCCAGCAGCAGATTGCCGCTCTCCAGCAACCGGAAAAACGTTCATTATGGCAACGGCTTCTCGCTTAAAGCTTCAACCTCAAAATGATGTTCTTCAAGGCGTAAGGTAAAATCTTCCCGATGGCGCGTTAAATGGCGGCTGTAATGAGGGTCGTGTTGAATTAAGCTCTGCCAGCGTTGGCGCATGAGTGCTATCTCTTGTTGCTCACGTGCTTGCTTGGCTGGTGTGTCGTCTTTACCGCGGCTTTTCGACTCGTAATGATACAGCATCGCCCGCGGCGTCCAGAGATTGTGATAGCCTGCTTGTTGCACTTTAAGGCAGAAATCAACGTCATTAAAGGCCACGGTGAGCTGTTCATCTAATCCTCCGATCTGTTGATAGATTGACCGTTTGACTATCAGGCAAGCGGCTGTCACCGCTGAATAATTCTGCGTACAGACTAAGCGCTTTTGATAGCCGCTGCTGTGCATCGAATAGTGTTTATGTGCGTGACCCGCTAAGCCCCAAATCCCTAAAATAACCCCCGCGTGCTGCACGGTATTATCAAAAAACAATAGCTTGGCACCGACACAACCAATTTCAGGTCTGCTCGCTTGCCGAACCATTTCGGTTAGCCAGCTTGAGTGGATGATTTCGGTATCGTTATTGAGCAAGCACACCAGTTCTCCTTGGCTGTGTTGCACGGCAAAATTATTGATCGCCGAGTAATTAAAATCAGCATCAAAATCGAGCACTTGGATAGTAGGGTGTTGGCTAATCTCGCTAAACCACGCTAGTGTTTGTGGGCAGTCACTTTGATTATTAACAATAATAATCTGGTAATGGGGGTAACTGGTTAAGCGTAAAATACTCTCCACACATTGGCGAGTGATGGCTAACCCATTGCGGGTTGGGATGATGATCGACACCAGTGGGTGCGGCGCAGGCACGCGATAGATCGGATGATAAACCTGATGTTTTTTATCAAATACTACCCGCACAATACGATGTGGATCGTGCGCGGTAAGATGCTTAAGCCCCTGCTGAACCTGTTGCCGTTCGTTAGCCGAAGGCCTCTTATACGCTGAGTAGGCTTGGTGAAAGAGTACTTCAGCGATATGTAGGTAGTTATCCGCGGTGGCTGGATTTTGTAAAGCGGCAGATAAACAGCGCAGATGTTGTGGCTGCGTTAACCAAGTATGATTGAACTGCTGGCCGTTAAAAAAGACGGCCCGTCCGATGTAGTTATGACTTTTTAAGAGATCGGGGTTCCAATCTGGTTTAAAAGCGGGGTTTTGCCGAGTCTGAATCGCGTTAAACTCATCGTGGTCGCTGTAGATCAGCCGAGCTTGGGAATGGTGAGTGGCCTGCTCGGCGATGTGCGCTAAAGCATGCGCTGACCAAGTATCCCCCAATTGTAAAAAGCAGTGCCAGGCGTCGGCATTAATATCAGCATCCGCAGTTGTGATGACCGTGATTCTTGGATCATCGATGACCTTCAGTAGGGCACCTAACCAGCTTGGTATTGCGCTATTTATCACCAGATTCAACTGCCAGTGTTGATGGGTTTGTTTGATTAGACTCTGGACTGTGCGTTGTAATAATTTGCCATTCTCTAGCAAGAGATTGTCCGGCAGCGTTAACCAAGCGACCATTGGCGTTGTTCGTGGTGGGTGATTGGTGATCATGCTCGGCTGAAAGTGTTGTTGCCAGTAAAGATAGGGTGATTGGTGAAGTTTGTGCGCGATCAGTACCGGATGATAGGTTTGAATCAGTCGCTCTAAGGCGAAGGACCAGTTCACCCGTTTTTGTCTAGCGCGGGTCAATCGGTAAATACGTTGCCAATCGCCACCTTCGGCTTTGTCACGGCGTGAGACCAGGTTCATCATCTGTAGGCAGGCGCGAGCTTGAGGGATGACTTTGATATTAATGCTTGCCGTTAATGGTACATTTAATGCTGGCCAATGTAGCTGTAGTTGTTCGATAGGGGTTGGGCTGTAAAAGATTAAGCCTAATTTGCCCGGTTTTTCTTCGATTAAGGTTAACGGAGCTTGGTCTTGGCCTAATTCCAGTATTACCGCATCTTGGATTGAATCTGAGGACTTTGCCGTGTGCTTGATGGTCAATCTATGCCATCCGGTACTTGCTCGCGTAGTGCTTAGCTGAACGCTTTGCGCGTTGGGTTGCGTTAAGTGCCAATAGCGAGTTCGTAGTTGAGCTTGAATAGAGCCGTCATAACGCTGCTGCTTATTGATCGATAAGATTTTTTGCGGTTTTATCGCAGAGAAAATCAGTGGCTGCGACGGCGTTTTAGAAGACATAGGCACGGTATTCAAGCAAAGGATATTGCGCCATAATATACAACGTTTTGGTTATCAGTGAAATCAACCACGCTGGAACGGTAATCTAATTTTGAGTAGAACAGTATGACTGAGAGCCAATTATCGTTATCGACAACAGAATCAGCACATGCCGATAATGACCTGTTGATACCTGGCCCATTAACGAGTCAAGGTGATTACTGGCTCGACCTGCATATTCGCGACCCATGGCAGTATCAAGGGGTGGTGATTGAGTTTCTCGATAATGATTTACAGCATCAACAGCTTCCATTAGGTATGAGTTTGCACGGGCGCGTTCGACAGTGGATTCGATTACCCAAAGGTGCTTCAGCGATTGCTCTACGTGACAGTAACCGTTGTTCAAGCCTTACGGTGAGGTTGACCGAGCAAACCGTTCGTCGTGCATCATCATGTTATGCTGGTGTGCATAGGTTGCTCGCGCTATTGGCTGTTATTCGACGTAACGATGTGCTGAATAAATCAGCGCTACTTAGGCAGTTATGGCGTTGTTGGCGGGATGAGGGAATTTTAGCCGCTTATCAACGGCTGCAGCGCTGTAAAGTCCGTTCTCCTGCTTTGCCACTCGCCAGTTGGTGGCATGAGCATCTTTCTCAGCGTGCGTCACAGCTTGCCGATCTACAACGACGATTAAGCCAACAGCAACTATCAAAGGTCGTGATTTGGATTTATCCTCGTGCAGGTATGCAGCAGGAAGATTTTTTAGCCACGCTGACTTCGTGTTGTCAGCAAGGGGTTGAGATGTACATTGACGCGAAGATCCCCTTTGTCATTCCGCAAGGTATCGCGGCGAGAGTGATGTCTTTCCAAGCTTTGCATCAAGATACTAACTGGCAGCACGGTTTATTGCTGCCAGTAGGGGCTAGGCTATTGCCTTATGCTGCGGCATGTTTTATTCAAGCTGGTCTTAATCAGCCACAGGCCGAGGTTATCTATACTGATCACGCTTTGGCGGAGCGAGATTCAGTGAAGGCCAGCGTGCCGACTGAGCTGTATTTAAAGCCAGATTGGTGTTTAGAGCGGCAACGTGCTGAGCATTATTGTGGTGATGTCTTATTCGTGAGTAAAACCGTGCTGCAACGGGTTGATTCGCGGTGGGCAGAACGCAGCTCTTCTCACCCCGCTTATGACTTTTTATTATCAATCGCGGAAACTTTCGCCGCAGAGGTGTTTTATCATCTCCGTTTGCCATTATGGTTACAAACCTATCGATGGGGTTTATCGTCATTATTTCCTGACTTGACGATACATTTGCAGCGCTGTGGTGTGCAGGCTCAATGCTTACTCTGTGAGCATGCGATGGCTGACAACGATAGGGTCGGGGAAATCCGCTATCAAACGGCCTGGCAACCTAAGGTGTCTTTATTGGTTCCGTTGCGTGATAACTTGGCGGTGACTCGTCAATGCGTTGAGAGTGTCTTATCCCTCACCGATTACCCTGATTATGAAATCGTGCTGATTGATAACCAAAGTCAACAGCCTGAAACGCTGACATGGCTTGCGTCGATAGACAAACACCCGCAAGTCACGCTTTTGCACTATGATGCGCCGTTTAATTTTTCGGCGATTAATAATGCGGCTGCGCAGCAAGCTAAGGGCGAGGTGATAGTGTTACTTAACAATGACACTCAAGTGATTGATCCACTCTGGTTATCTGAGATGTTGGCTTGTTTGGATTTGCCCAATGTGGGTGTTGTTGGCGCGCAATTGTTGTTTGCTAATGGCTTGATCCAGCACGCGGGTTGTGTGGTTGGTCCTCAGCAGGTCGCCACTCATCGCTTAGCTTTTGCCTCACCAGCGATAGCGGCACAAAAGGCAGAGGGACAGTCGCGACAACAAGTGAGTGCCGTGACCGCGGCTTGTTTAATGATCCGCAAGTCCCTTTATCAAGCACTCGATGGGCTTGATGAGCAGTTAAGCGTGGCTTTTAATGATGTTGATCTCTGTTTGCGGGTTGGCGAGCAAGGGCTTCGGGTGCTCTATACTCCGTTTGCCAAACTGTATCATTATGAGTCGCTGAGCCGAGGTAAAGATACCACACCAGAAAAAAAGCAGCGCGCGGCCCAAGAGGTGGAATACATGCATCAACGCTGGTCGATCAGTCGCTATCAAGATCCATTTTACCATCCACTGCTTGATGCTCGCTTGGCTAACTTTCAACTTAATCCGTTTCCTCAAGGAGTGAACGATTGGAATCGACTATGATACCGGCGGCAGATACCTCACCGTCAACGCGCTGGGTGGTAATTCAAGAGCGTGAAAACCCATCGTTTGATTTTTTCGTTAAGCCTAAATTAGAGGCGATGAAAGTCGATTGGCACGCTTGCCTATTAGCGGATTCGCCCAGTCAATGCTCGTTATTGCAGGTAGCACCGTCAACCTGCGATCGGCCACGTTATCATCTATTGTTTGTGCGTTATATCAACACCGAGTGGCGACGTTGGATTCTAGCGCATCGCCAGCACATTGCCTCAATTGTGTTTTTTATTGATGATGATTTGTTTGATTGGCAAGCCATGGCGGGATTACCGCCTCGTTATCGTTGGAAACTTTGGAATTACACCCTAAAGCACCAAGCATTTTTACGCAAAATAAACGCCCAGCTTTGGGTGGCAAATGCCTATTTGCAGCAAAAATACTCAAGTTGGCAGCCAGAGATTTGTTCGCCGCAATCCTGGCAAGCGCAAACCATCAGCCAGACGATTTTTTATCACGGCTCCGCCAGTCACAAGCAAGAACTTATCTGGCTTAAACCTTTATTTGAACGGCTATTGAAAGACTTTCCGCAACTTAGCATTGAGTTGATTGGTGATGGTGAGACCAATGCTTTATTTCGTCATTTACCACGAGTGCATGTGCTGCATCCGATGTCTTGGGCCAATTATCGGGCGTTATTGGCGAGAGGTGGGCGAGACATTGGTTTAGCTCCGCTATTAGACAGCGGTTTTAATGCCGCGCGCTCGTGTACCAAGTTTTATGATATTTGCCAAGCTGGTGCGGTGGGTATTTATGCTGATCATCCTGCTTATCGCAGCCAAATTACCGACCAAGTGAATGGTTTATTGCTGCCGATGGATCATGATGTTTGGTATCAGGCGATTGCCAAGTTATTACAAGAGGATGCTTATTACCAAACGTTACTTGCCGGATGTGTTGTCAATGATTAACTATGCTCAGTGCTTAACCATTTCTCCTGCTTTGGCTGATATTAGCCATTTGGCTGATTTACTTGATAGACCGGTAAGCTATTGGTCACCAGTGGCGCGTTTTTTTCAGCGTGAATTACCGGCTGATAGTGTGGTATTGGCCTGGGGGAATAAGCCATCAGCCCATCAAGCGGCTCGGTTTGCTGAGCGTATCCAGCGACCGATAATTCGCTTAGAAGACGGGTTTCTGCGCTCTTTGTTATTGGGTCATCAAAGTCCGCCTTTCTCTATAGTGATTGATGATCTTGGTATTTATTATGATGCCGCTCAGCCTTCTCGTTTGGAGCGGTTAATCTCCCAGCCTTTAACGTTAGATCAGCGGCAGCGAGCACAAGCGTTACAGCAGCAATGGCAGCAGTTACGACTGTCGAAATACAATCACAGTGTTGAGCAATCGCTGCCGCAATTAAGTGATAAGTTTGTTTTGGTGGTCGATCAAACTAAGGGTGATGCCTCTGTTCGTGATGGTTTGGCAGACGGCGAATGTTTCCAAACCATGTTGGCGACGGCATTGCAGGCTTATCCCGATCATCAAGTGGTGATTAAAACGCATCCCGATGTGCTCGCTGGTAAAAAGCAAGGCTATTTAACCGGTTCGGCCGTGGCGGAGTTATCTGCCGAGGAGACTAAGCGAATAGTGCTGTTGGCTGATGATATTCACCCTCCCAAATTATTGGAAGCAGCGCAGGCGGTATTTTGTGTTACTTCTCAAATGGGGTTTGAAGCGCTTTTGTGGGGTAAAACGGTGCATACGTTTGGTATGCCGTTTTATGCTGGTTGGGGATTAACGGTGGATCATCTTGCTGCCCCTGAAAGAAGAGCGCCGGTAACTATAGAGCAGTTGGTTCATGCCGCCTTGATTGCTTATCCTCGTTATTGGCATCCAGAGTGGCAAACTGCTTGTCAGGTGGAAGAGTTAATGGCTTGGCTGGCACTGCAGCGTCAGCAAATGCAGCGTATTGGTGGTGAGATTATCGCCGTTGATGTTTCACGTTGGAAGCAGCCGATTATGCAGCAGTTTTTACGTGGCGCTCGTCTGCATTTTGTTTATCAGGATAAAAAACGTATCCCTTTATTAGAAAAAAAATATGCGCCATCAATGTCCCCTGCACCTTGCTTGCGTTGGGGGAACTCACAACCTGCCGAGCTACGAGTCGAAGATGGTTTTATTCGTTCAGTGGGTTTAGGGGCCGATTTAACTCGGCCGCTATCATGGGTGATTGATGAACTGGGCATTTACTATGATGCCTCTCGCCCCTCAGCTTTAGAGCGATTACTTGTTGAAGGTCAGTTTAGCGGACAAGATTTGCAAAGAGCTGAACGGCTGATTGAGCGTTTAGTGACGTTGAAAGTCAGTAAATACAACGTCGGTGCTCATCATTGGCAGCGGCCTCAGCAGCAGCGGGTGATTTTGGTGCCGGGACAAGTGGAATCGGATGCCTCGATTCGTTATGGTTCGCCGATACTAAAAACCAATCTTGCCTTATTACAAGCAGTGCGAAACGCAAACCCTAATGCTTATATCGTTTATAAACCGCATCCGGATGTCCAGGCCGGCTTGCGTTTACAAGGGCAAGGCGAGCAAACCGCAGCTCAGTTTGCTGATGAAGTAATCGGCAATATTGATATGGCGTATCTGCTGGATCATATAGATGAAGTTCATACCTTAACGTCATTGACCGGTTTTGAAGCTTTATTACGCAGGATTCCTGTAACCTGTTATGGTCAGCCGTTTTATGCTGGTTGGGGACTAACGGATGATATTTATCCTCATGATCGCCGCGGAATCGCTCGCTCTCTGCCAGAATTGGTGGCGGCAACGTTAATTTATTATCCTTTTTATGTCAGCCCATCCAGTGGCTATTATTTAACCCCAGAACAAACCATTGATTGGATGCATCAGCAACGTCAAAACACCGTTGAGCAGCGATCGCTATCGCGATGGCTGTTTCGTCAATGGCTGAAGTTGCGAAGAAGTTGAGTGGTTGTCTGTTTTTTCACCATTCCTGATGTTATAGGGATGACGCGATGACAAGTAGTGTTGAGATTATTCTTTTCATATCAGCAGCCTCACACGTTAATAGTTAATCAGAGCAGGCTGAACCGTCAGTTCTCCTTAACTTAGACTATGCTGTTAGTCTTTCATTCGCTTCTTCCGTACAGGCAGAATCACAATCAGAAACCAGTTCAACAAACCAGTTTGGTATTAGTTTTAAAAGTTCTGATTTTGGTAACGATTTAAGTAAACAGTCCGGGTTCGATCTCAAAGATATCGAAGAGCAGTTTTTTAATTTAGGGATTCATTGGGGAGCAACCAAGCAGCTTAATGAACAGCAATTGACGACTCGTTATGTGTTTTTAGATTACGGCAATACAGAAGTTACCCTATTTAATGCTTTCGCAAAGGTAGCAGTAACGCGCCAACTTGCGATTGCGGGTGTTGGGCAAAATTTTCAATATAACTTAAATGATACGTTTTATGTTAAAGCTGGTGCAGAGCTAGGTTTATATCATGACAAGTTCGATCTTGAAGTGCGATTTTTCGGCACAGAGAAAGAAAATAAAAGTAACACAGGAGCCTTGCTAGCTGGTTCCGTGGCTGCTGGTGCGATGCTATCTAAGCATTGGGATTTAGAGTTAGGCTATAAATATCAATACTTTGCTAGTAATAAATTCGATGATGTAGCTTTCTCTAAAGCTAGCCAAATTTTCTTCGGCGTAAATTATAACTACTAAAGGTAATCGGTCTCGTTAAATAAGTATGAACTGAGGCTGATACTTTAAGTTTTTAGCATAAGCCGTTCTAATTATGGAATACAGTTAACTCGCCAGAAGGTGTTCAGTTTTTCTGTATTCCATTTGCAGAGGGTTTTCACTCAGCCTTCGGTAACTGCGCTAATAAAAAGGGCAGTAACAATAAACCAATTACGCTGGCACAAAGAGAAATGGCGATGAAAAAGCCGTTCCAATGATAAGTTTCTAAAATCATCGCTAATGGATAACCGGCGAGGGCTGCACCCATGTAAGCAAATAAGCCGACAAATCCGGTTGCAGCACCTGCTGAATCTTTATGTGAACACTCTGCGGCGGCCATGCCAATCAACATTTGTGGGCCAAACACAAAAAAGCCAATACAAAATAGTGCGGCGGATTGAAAGATAAAATGGGTCATTGGCATTAACCATAATGCAGCCACAGAAAGGAAAATACCGCTGGCGAACAATAGATTCATTGGTCCACGATTGCCAGAAAAAAGCTTGTCCGACCCCCAGCCTGCGACAAGAGAACCAACAAACCCACCCACTTCAAACAGTGATAACGCGGCATTGGCATTAATCAGGCTGTAATGATGCTGCTCGGTTAAATACAAATTTCCCCAATCATTGATCGCGGTGCGCACGATATACACCAAGATATAACTCGCGGCAAGTAACCAGATATAGGGGTTACTAAAGACATATTGCGCTAAAATCTCTCGATAGCTCAGGCCCTTGCCTTCATTTTCTTGCGCAAGTTCAAGGGTGTCTTTGCGCCAGCGGCCGATGCTTGGTAAGCCTAATGAGACGGGTTTATCCCTAAGTCGCCAGCACAGTACGATGCCGATCAGCACGCCAATCACTCCCGGCCAAATAAAGCCGTGTCGCCAGCCAAAATGCAGGGTTAAAAATCCGACTAAAATAGGGATCAATGCGCCGCCAACATTATGCGCCGTATTCCAAATGGCCCAATACCAGCCTCGTTCAGATCGTGAATACCAGGTGGTTAACAGCTTTGAGCAAGCTGGCCATCCCCAGCCCTGAAACCAAGCGTTCAAGACCCAGAGCAAAATAAAGACGCTGAGCGAACTGGAAAAACCAAAAGCGATGTTAATCAATCCGGTGGCGATTAAGCCCAGCCCCATAAAGTAGCGAGGATTGGCCCGATCTGAGATGGTGCCAGAGAGAAACTTTGAACAGCCATAGGTGATATAAAAAAGTGTCCCGAGCAGTCCTAAATCGCCTTTATCCAATCCTAAATCAGTCAGCAAACTCGGCGCGGCGTAATTGAGTGTGCGCCGAGTAAAATAAAAGCCAGCGTAGCCCAAATACATGCCGATCATGATATGCAATCGCCAATGATCGTAGGTGGCTTTGATGGTATGCGGATTGGTCAGCGCTGGTGGCGTGGTTGAGTGATAAAGAAAACGAAACATAAGCGATGTCATACCCTAGGCAATTGAATGTGCAAATGGGTTCCGCTAGGAAGTATTGGTTGCGATTGTAGCTTAAAGTGTCCGCCGAGCGCTTGTACGCGCTCTTGCATGCCTTTAATTCCCATTCCCTTGAGTGGGTCGATTTTACTGATCCCGACACCATCATCTTTAATCGTCAAAGACACCTGTTTGTCGATGGTTAAGTCAATCTCAATATGGCGCGCATGAGCGTATTTGCGCGCATTATTAAGCGCTTCTTGGCAGAGTCGAAATACAGTGACTTGCAAAGTATCGCTCAGTTGCTCCGTTGGCCCTTGGCTAGTTAAACGAACCTCAATGCCATTGTGAGCAAATTCCATTTCACGAATGAGCTGCCCAATCGCTTCTAATAGCTGTAAATCATCCAATGATTGCGGCCTAAGTTTACTCAGCAGTCGTTTGGTGGTGTCATAAACGTTAAGCGATAAAGACTCGATGGTATTGGCACTGTCTTCACGCATCTGGGCTTGTTCGGTGCGTTTGATAATGCTCGCTTGAGTACGAATGGCGGTGATGCTTTGGCCAATTTCATCGTGTAATTCACGCGCGACTTCTTTTCTGACCGATTCTTCAGCTCTGACCAATTGCTGAGAGAGTGACTGATTGCGGTATAACTCTTTACTCAGTTGGCGATTGAGATCTTGTAGCCTTTGTACGGCGACGCCAAGGAAAATGCCCGTCAGGCTTTGTGCGGAAATCGACAGCAGTAAATCGGTGATGGCTAAGTTAGAGACATCATTTCGCGTCGCGATTAAAGCAACACTATTGAGCAGGGTTGCTAATAACGCGCCTTGCCAACCGTAGCGAAAAGCCAACACGATGATCGGGATAGCAAGACAAAAAGGGGCAAAGCGGCGTAGCTCTTCTGGTAGGCTGGTTTGTAGAATAATACTGACCGTAAATAAGAGACTACACAGCAAAACCGCTTTGACATTAAAGCTGGGTTTTCGGCGGATCAGTTGTACGGAAAGTGGTAACCAACGTGTTTGAAACAGATAATTCCATAGTAAGTAGCAGGTTGGCACAAGCATTAATCCACCGGTTAAACTGACTAACCAAGTGAGATAGATTGAAGGGACATGGAAGCTTACTGAAGCGGTATTGAGGGTGGCGCATAGCGCAATGGTCAGACAGATCACCGTTAAGCGTCGCCATTGTTCGCCATGATAATAGCGCTGAGCAAAAGCGGTGATCGGGATACTCAATCCACTGGCAATCAAAATTGTTAGCCACTGCGGTTGTGCTAAGAGCAGCGCTAAACTGATGGTCAGCGCCCACTCGGTGAAGTACAGAATCGGCCAATAGCGATGGGAACAATGGAGCGCAATTCCTAATCGCAAAGCAAAAGGGAAAAATAGGATCGCCAATTCAGGATCGTTGACAAAGTAAAAACCAATCACCCATAAGCAAAACCAAGTGCAAGCGATGAGGCAAAAGCTACATACGGCGGTAAAAGGATGTAAGCGCATTAGGTTAAGTTGTGATGAATGAGGTTCGCCAAAGCAACGGTGTTACTCACGCCGAGTTTTTCCATGCCGTTCGCTCGATGGACATGAACGGTTTTTGGACTCAGCCCTAATTGTTGGGCGATCGTTTTTACGTCGATACCATCGGCGAGCAATTGACACACTTCTCGCTCACGTGGAGTCAGTGATGATAGCGGTGAAACGGGATGTTTCGGTGTCACTAAACGGCTGGCAATATCGGCGGTTAGATAACAGCCACCACTCGCGCAGGTCTTAACGGCTTGGATTAATTCATCAGGGCTACAGCGTTTACTCAGGTAGCCTTTAGCACCGAGCTCCAACGCTTTTTCTACCATGGCGGGAGAATCGTGAACGCTGAGCATAATCGCCGCCAGTCCGGAGGGCAGGTCCGCCAATAAACTAAAGCCACTTTCATTAGCCATTGAAATATCCAATATCACTACATCGGCATGGCAGCTTGGTAGACCTCGCCGAGCGTCATCAAGGGAACCAAAAGAGCCGACAACTTGAATGTCTGGGTCTAAATTGAGCAGTTGGGCAAAGCCTGAGCGGACGATGACATGATCATCGACGAGTACCACGTTGTGCATAAAATTGAATCACTCTGTAACCAAGAGGGTAAATTAACGCTAAATAGGCGGACTGGCAATCGGTAGTTATTGAGCTTCTCCCCATCACATCGTGGATGGATGTCATAGGGAGAGTTGTGAAGAGGTTAAGCTTGTGAGCTTGCGAGAGATAATAAGCGTTTTTTCTCTTTACGGATTTTCTTCTCTTCGGCAATCGCGACAAACGCCAGTAGACCAATGCAGAGGAAAGCCGAGGTATCGAGCGCGGCAAAGGTGCCTTTCCAACCGGTTAAGCCAAAAATCGGCGTGCCATCAGCGATCATCCCTAAGCCTAATTTTGCAAAGCTATCACCAATCAGATAAGCAAAGGTGCCTTTGACGCCATCGGCCACTGAGATGGCTTTTTTCGGCACGAAACCGACCGCAGCAACACCGATCAACAACTGAGGGCCAAACACTAAAAAGCCTAAGGCAAAGAGTGAAGAAAGGTACATCAATTCGCTGGTGGCGTGTTGATAAAACTCTAAGGTCATGATGATCAACGCAAGCGATACACAGGCAACTAAGGCCCGGCGACCATTCGCTAAATCGGACAAGTATCCCCACATTAAGGTTCCGACCAGCGCACCGACTTCAAACATGGTAAAGCCGGAAATCGCGACTTCTTTTGATAGTCCCAGCTCTTGGAAGGCATAAACCGTGGACCATTGGTCGATACCAATACGTACCACGTAGAGAAAGATGTTGGCAAAACAGAGCAACCAAATGACTTTGTTTTTTAGTATATATTCAACAAAGATTTGCCATTGTGTCATCTGGTTTTCTTCGGCGGCGGTATCTTCTTCGCTGATGGCCTCATTAAACAGTTCTTCTACTTTACCTAAACCATAGGCTTCTGGTGAGTCACTACCGTAACGTAGGCCAATAAAACCGATGACAATCGCCAGTAGTGAAGGGAAAACGAACATGCCGATCACATGGCCATCAAATAAGTAGTTAGCGCCAAACAAAGCGACCCCAGCTGCACCAGCGCCTCCCACGTTGTGTGACATATTCCACAGGCCCAAATAAGAGCCGCGTTTATTGCGCGGGGTCCATTTGGTGATGGTTGAATAACTCGATGGCCCACCAGTACTTTGGAATAGGCCGCTTAAAGAGTAAAAGGCGATCATCAAAAACAGACTGACGCTACCGCCGCCCAGACTGAAACTGAAGCCCAGCATGGCGATACCGGAGAGGATCAGCATAAAAGGCAGAAATTGTTTGGTATTTTTGCCATCGGCATAGTAAGACACCACCGTTTTACCGATGCCGTAAGTAATTGAGAAACCAAGGCCAATTAAGCCCAGCTCCGTCATCGATAAACCGTAAGTCGAAATCAAATCATTTTGGGCAATATTGAAGTTTTTACGCACTAAATACATTGCCATGTAGCCAATAAAGACCACCAAATAAGATTGGATAAAGGGTTTAAACCACATTTTCCGTCTGACTTCGAGTGGAAGATCTAACGTCGGTTTTCTGACCTGTTCTAGAAATTTCAACATAATACGTTCTCTTTGCCGTATAAATAAAAGGTGTATTTAAGCGTTGTCGCAAAGTGTATGGCTTGTTGGCTGGTTGAGCATGAGAGAGGGTCTTAGATCAACTAAGAAAAAGTCTTAGAAACGGCAAGGTGTTGTACAAAGCGTGAATGTAATCACGTTTAAATCGATTCACGGTGAGGTACGGATAATGAACGTCACGGTCTTCACTTGCTGTCAACGGATCACGCCAATTTTCTTGAATATCAGACTGCAAACAGAAAACCAATTTGAGAATTAGGCTAAATTTTTAAATTAAAAGAGACAAAAAGCTCCGGTGGTTTTAAAAAATAGCCTACGGTTATAAGAACCACATAAATACCGTCATCGTTGTTCTCCTACATTTCGAAAGTCGTTTGTTCACCAAGGAGGTGAATTGTGAGTCTGTCGTTAAAAAGTAAACTGATTGGCACCAGCGTTTTCGCGGTCGCTTTTATGGCGCTGGTGCTGACCACGCTAGCCGCCAACCAATTAAAGCATGAAACGGCGGCCAGCTTACAGGCTCGGGTCAATGGCATCGCCAAATCTGCTACTAGCGCAATTAACCAGTGGTTAACCATTCGTGGCAGCATTGTCACCTCGGTGATTCCGCATACAGGACAGGAGAATTTTTTACCTTTTTTACAGCAAGGCCAACAAGCGGGCGGATTTGATTTGCTCTATTTTGGGACTGAGCAAGGCAGCATGCATCGCTCGATTCCTGAACGCGGTGCTTCTGATACCAGTTATGACCCGCGTACACGTGGTTGGTATCGCGATGCGAAGGCGCAGAATCGACAGATATTGAGCAACGTTTATGCTGATGCGATTACTCGCCAATTAATGGTCACAATTGCTGAACCTATTTCTCGTAATGGACGTCTATTTGGGGTAATTGGTGCCGATGTATTGATCGATCAATTGGTGAAAGATGTGATTGCCATCGACGCAGGAGCAAAATCGTCGGCGTTATTGGTTAATGGCAATACAGGCAATATTATAGCTCATCGCAATGCCGATTTGATTTTAAAACCGCTCAACACTTACAGCTCGAATTTAACCATGGCGGTGATTAACCAATCGGTTAAGGATAATCAGGTTCAAGAAGTGAAGGTCGGTGGCGTTGATAAGTTCTTCTTTTTTTCGAAAGTACCGGGTACCGAGTGGTTATTGGGTATTGAACTTGATAAGTCTGTTGAACTGGCCACCATGAGTAGCTTAATGCGTCAATTAATCATCACGGCCGTTATTATTACCGGTTTGGTGGCCGTCCTGGTTGCATGGTTAGTCGGTTTCCTGTTTCGAGATCTTAATCGGGTATCGAGCGCTTTGGCCGAAATCGCTGAAGGGGATGCGGATTTAACTCAGCGTATTGAGCCTCGTTATCAGGATGAAGTCGGTGCATTAGCCAATAACTTTAATAAATTTGTTAATAACATGCATAGCATGATCACCCGATTACAAGACGTATCGCGTGGCTTAAATTTACAAGCGGAGAGTACGGCAGAACAAGCTCATGAGCGAAGCTTACGGATCACCGTGCAACAAGACGAGATTAACATGGTTGCGACAGCGATTAATGAAATGGCGGCAGCCACTCAAGAAATCGCCAGTAATGCGGATAATACTGCGGCTACCGCATTGGATACGGTGAAAATATCTCAGCATGGCGCAGAGCAAGTTGAGCATACGCAAGCGTCGATAGGCAATCTTTCTAAAGAAGTCTTGGTGGCGAAAGGTGTCATTGAAAACCTCAATCAACATGCACAAAACATCAATGCCATATTATCGGCAATTCAAGGTATTGCGGAGCAAACTAACTTATTGGCACTGAATGCGGCAATTGAAGCGGCCAGGGCGGGTGAGCAAGGCCGTGGCTTTGCAGTGGTAGCAGATGAAGTGCGAGTTCTGAGCCAAAGAACTCATGACTCAACTCAAGAGATCCAGAAAACCATCGAAACGTTGCAGAAAACGACGGCACAGGCGGTGGGCATCATGAACGACAGTAGCAAGTTATCGGAAAGCAGTGTCGAAGATGCCAATGTTGCTGCGCAAAGTTTGGCGCAAATCAGCGCTTCTGTCGGAACGATCAGCGATATGGCGACTCAGATAGCCACTGCGGCAGAAGAACAAGCTTCCGTAACAGAGGAAATTACCCGTAATACACAAGCCATTCGTGATGTCTCTGATGGCCTCGCCAATGAAGCCAAAGAAGCGTCGCATCAAGCGTCGCTGCTATCGAAGTTATCTAAGGAACTACAAAGCGAAATTAACCGCTTTAAGTTGTGAGTCGACCAAGCCTAGGTTTGAGATGACCTAGGCTGCTTTGGGGCAAGTAAAGAGGTGTTGGTTAGTACCTGTGACCCTTCTTGATTCCGACTCTCGGTTTTTTCTACCATCCTCGCCGCTTTGTTGCTTTCCCCTCTCGTTATCCAGTACACTTTCAAGGTCTTTTTTCCTCCATCATTAGAGTGACTATGTTACAGAACCCTTTGCAGCTTCGTCTTGAGAAGTTTGAACCTTGGCAACAGATTACCTTTATGGCTTGCCTTTGTGAGCGCATGTATCCTAATTACGCTCTATTTTGTCAGCAAACAGAATTTGCTGATGCACGTCGTTATCGTGATATTTTGGATAGCGTTTGGGAATTAATGACTGTTAAAAATGCCAAGATTGACTTTGATCGTCAGCTAGAGAAGCTCGAAGAATTGATCCCAACGACGGAAGCGTTTGAGCTGTATTTAGTCTATCCGGCGATTGACGCTTGTGAAGCGCTAGCGACGTTATTGCATGGTTTGCTTGATCGAGATGATCTCTATGAATCGATGCAAAAAGTCAGTCAAATATCGGTGCGTACGGTGGCTCAGTTAGAAGAAGCGCAAACCGGTGAAGTGATCACCAATGACAACCAAAAGAGCAATGGAGCGGTGTGCGCTGAATGGGATGTGCAATGGGCGATTTTTAGACCCTTGCGTGAAGTTACCGAGCGAGACATTGAATTGATTAAAGACCTGCGCCATGAACTGCGTGATGACTGTATGAGCAATATTGGTTTAACGTTAGGCTAGTTACCCCGATACTCTGTTTATTTACGGCGCTACGTCGTTTGAGTATTGCGAGCGATATTCATCATCCAACCTCAATTTTAAGGAGTGTCCCATGCTGGAATCAATGGCTCAATGGCTGAGTCAGTATGATATTGAGTTATCAAGAATTATCCCTATTGCTGAGGCTTTGGGATTGATTGTACTGATTGCTGTTGCGATTCATGTATTCCTTCATCGGGGGGTGGTGAGATGGTTAAAACAACATGCCGATGACTCTCAAGCCTCTTGGCGACATGTGTTGTTTGCTGGCAATTTATTCAGTCGCATTGCTTTGTTGATCCAAGGTGCGGTCATCGGTGTGCAAACCCAACTGTGGTTATCACAAGACAGCGCTTTGCGTGAGGTGATACTGACCTTAGTGGCGTTATGGGTGGTGGTATATGGGCTGTTAGCCTTTTACTCGTTGCTTAATGTGTTGGAAATCTTGCTATCGAGAACCGCCGTTGGCCGCACGATGCCATTACGAGGGTTAAACCAAAGCCTCAAAATCATTTTATTTATTATTGCCACGTTATTAGTGACGTCGATATTAATCGGTAAGTCGCCGGTACTGCTTCTCAGTGGTGTCGGTGCGATGACGGCGGTGATCATGTTGGTGTTTAAAGACCCAATTTTGGGCTTAGTCGCAGGGGTGCAGTTATCGGCCAATAAAATGCTCAGTGTCGGTGATTGGTTAGAGATGCCCAAATATGGCGCAGATGGCGATGTGATTGACATCAGCTTAACCACGGTCAAAGTGCAAAACTGGGATCGTACCATCACCACGATTCCAACTTATGCGCTGATCTCCGACTCTTTTAAGAACTGGAAGGGGATGCGTGAGGCTGGTGGTCGACGCATTAAGCGCAGTGTTTTAGTGGATGCGACGAGTGTTCAGTTTTTAACGGAACAGGCTATTGAGCGCTTAACTCATGCCCAGTTATTAGAACCGTATATTAAGCAAAAAGTACAAGAAATTACCGTTTATAATCGTGAGCATCAGGTTGATGAAAGTAGCCCTATTAATGGCCGAAGATTAACGAACTTAGGCAGTTTTCGCGCTTACTTAGAGCGTTACTTGCGGGCTCATCCAGAGATTCATCAGCATATGACCTTGATGGTCCGTCAGCTTGCACCAACCCATGAAGGCATCGCTTTAGAGCTGTACTGTTTCACTGCCACGACCGTTTGGGTTGAGTATGAGCGCATTCAGTCGGATATTTTTGATCATCTATATGCAGTCTTACCCGAATTTGGTCTGCGTGTATCTCAAGCTCCGACGGGCAATGATTTTCGTCAATGGCAAAAAGCGTCGTAAGTCGACGCTTTTAACGGTCAGAAGATGAAGTTAGCGGCTATTTGGCTCATCCTCGTCTCGGCTTTCAATAACACCATGAGCCTGTTTCCATTGTTCCCAGCGTTCAGTCGCTAATTGCTGCATGTCGGTGACTTTGTCTGCTTCGTCAAGGATCTCTTCACCGACAAGGTGTTCAAACACATCTTCTAGGGTTAGCAAGCCTTGCACGCTGCCATATTCATCGACGACTAACGCGAGCTGCTGACGTTTTTTCATCATCTGATCAAACGCTTTCGGTAAGGTTTGTGTGTTAAGTACAACATGCAACGGGCGCATCACATTACCGAGCTTTTGAGCGCCTTGATGGTTTTGTTGCCATTTGAATAGCTCTAGTCTGTGTACAAAACCAATCACATTATCTGTCTCTCCGCTATAAATCAGTGGTCGTGAAAATGGTGTGTCACTATGTTCATGCAAAAACTCATCAATGCTCATATCGGCACTGACTCTGAAAAGTACCGTTCGCGGTGTCATGACTTGAGTGACGGGAACATCGCTAATAGAGAGCAGATTGTTGAGTATTTTCGACTCTCCTTCGGCTAACTCGCCACTTTCATTAGCCATTAATGCCATCGCGGAGAGTTCATCACGCAATTTTATCGATGGTTGCTGAGGGGCTAAACGTTTTGTGATCTGTTGTGAAAACCAAATGAAGGGGCTTAAAGCCCAAATCATCCAATGCAATACATTGGCAGAGATAGGCGCTAATTGACGCCAATAGGTGGCACCCAAGGTTTTGGGGATAATCTCAGATAAGACTAAGATAGCTAAGGTTAGCAATGCCGAAAATAATCCCAGCCACTGGTTACCAAAAACAAGGCTTGCCTGAGCACCAGCACTTGCTGCCCCGACGGTGTGGGCGATGGTATTTAAAGTGAGGATTGAGGCTAACGGGCGATCAATATCTGCTTTTATCAGCGAGAGTTTTTCAGCACTTGGGTGATCTTGCTGTCGTAATTGAGCTAGGTAGCTTGGAGTGATACTGAGCAGTACAGCCTCTAATACGGAGCAAATAAAAGAAACGCCAATCGCGATAGTCACGTATAAGCTTAATAGCAGCATAACAGCCTTAATAATAGGTTCATTTTCCGGATTATTGACACAGTATAGCTACTCTATATCGCTATACTTGTTCACTTCAAGGTCAAGATTCTTGTTCATTGCTACTGGCTGACTATTCCAAGTTATGGGTATCCAATCAGTAGAGAGTTTGATCGTCTTTGTCTATAAATAAAGGCGCTAGTAGGTTAAAACAAGGTCAGGCGAGGCTTGAAAATACAGTAAATTGTGAGTGAATACTCATATTATGGTTAAAAGTACGTCAGAGAAGCACAACGGATACGACAAACCTTTGCCAGATAGGGCATTTATGTTTTAGAGTGGGTTCGATTTGATAACCTATAAGAAGGGAAACCTAATGAACAAGACCCAATTAATCGACTTTATTGCAGAGAAAGCAGATCTTTCTAAAGTACAGGCTAAAGCTGCTCTTGAAGCGACTCTTGGTGCGGTTGAAGGTGCACTTAAAGAGGGCGACCAAGTTCAACTAATTGGTTTTGGTACATTTAAAGTTAATCACCGTGCGGCGCGTACTGGCCGTAATCCAAAAACCGGTGAAGAGATCCAAATTTCAGCCGCTAATGTTCCAGCATTTGTTGCCGGGAAAGCACTGAAAGATTCATTGAAGTAATTTATACTACGCCGAGATATTCTATCTCGGCGTCTCTATCATGAAAAAATTCCTCTCACTTCTTCTTACCCTGCTTCTTATCGGCTGTGCTTCTTCTGTTCCTCATGCCAATCTTGATCAACGTAATGACTATGTCGGTGGTCAAACGATGGGCGATGCGACGCATTTCTATTGGTATACCGAATATCAAAATCGTCCGGCTCATGGTGCTGATCAGGTACTAATGGGCGACTACGGCTGGTATCAAACCAATTATCGCTGGGAGTCTGGTTCTGTGCGTGAAGTGGTCCGCGAAGGCATGCAGCTAAGAGGCGCGCAATTGGTCCCTTACCGCGTACATGTGCGTTTTAACCAACAAGGCGAAGCGGTTTATCAGCAATTTCGTGTCGATGGTAAAGTGCTGCCGCTAAACTTAGAGCAACGTAGTGAGTATTTGCAGCAAGCTCAGCAACTGGTTGAAATGAGCAAGCAGCAAGCGCGTCAAGGCTGGTCTTTATATCAAGGCGTGTGGGACGGACAAAGCTTAACCAGCTGTACCGGACGTCGTTTTTCGCAAGTGCTTTGGCCGTTGACAACGCCAGAGCATGTGATGGAACGTTTGAAAACTCCTCATTATGTTGCCTTGTTGGGTCGAGTAAGCAGTGCTCAGTTGCAAGTCGACAGCGTGTTATCAGTGGCAGAGCCTGACAGAGGTTGCATGACTCAACCAGCACTGATTGATGCCGATTAAATTGCTCGATAACCAGACAAGATAACCAGACAAACGGTAGAGATGCTCGATTGAGATAGCCGCGAGAAAATCAAAAAAGCCGCTTATGCGGCTTTTTTGGTGATGACCGAGTCATCAGTAAGAGTAGTAACGCCTACTTTGCTTGCTCACGAGCAATCGCTCGGTAGCCAATATCATGACGATAGAACATGCCTTGCCACTCTATTTGCTGAGCGAGCTGATAAGCGCGCTGCTGAGCTTGGGAGACGCTTTCTCCTAATGCCGTGGCGCATAATACTCGTCCCCCGTTGGTCACCACAGCACCTGATTGATCACTGGTACCAGCGTGGAAGACTTTCTCTCCAGCGACTTCTTGCGTCGGCAAACCAGAAATTACATCTCCTTTACGATAATCGGCTGGGTAACCACCAGCGGCAAGCACAATGCCAATCGATGCACGTGGATCCCATTTCGATTCTACTTGATCAAGTTTGCCATCCAGCGCCGCTAAGCACAGCTCAACCAAATCTGATTGCAGTCGCATCATAATCGGTTGGGTTTCAGGATCACCAAAGCGGCAATTGTATTCAATTACTTTCGGTGTGCCTTGAGCATCAATCATCAATCCCGCGTAGAGAAAACCTGTGTAAGGATTACCTTCCGCTGCCATGCCGCGCACAGTGGGGTAAATCACTTCACGCATCACACGATCGTGTACGTCTTGAGTGACGACCGGGGCAGGAGAGTAAGCGCCCATTCCGCCAGTATTTGGGCCAGTATCAGCATCACCAACGCGTTTATGATCTTGGCTGGTGGCCATCGGCAGTACATTTTTACCATCGACCATGACGATAAAACTGGCTTCTTCGCCATCGAGAAACTCTTCAATGACGACGCGGCTGCCCGCCTCGCCAAAGCTATTATCCGCCAACATATCTTGGATGGCGTCTTCAGCTTCTTGCAGCGTCATCGCAACAATGACCCCTTTACCCGCCGCCAGACCATCGGCTTTGACGACGATCGGTGCGCCTTGTTCACGTACATAAGCCAGCGCTGGCTCAATCTCGGTAAAGTTAGCGTAAGCGGCCGTCGGAATATTATGGCGAGCGAGAAAATCTTTGGTAAAGGCTTTTGAACCTTCTAATTGTGCCGCCGCTTGAGTGGGGCCGAAAATCGCTAGTCCCGCGTCACGGAATGCATCAACCACGCCAAGCACGAGAGGGATTTCAGGGCCAACAATGGTGAGGGCAATGTTTTTTTGCTGAGCAAAGGCGACTAAACCGGCAATATCTTCTACGGCAATATTGACGTTTTCTAGCTTAGGTTCAAGCGCGGTCCCCGCATTACCCGGAGCGACAAAGACGGTTTCAACTTGATGATTCTGTGCGACTTTCCAACCCAGAGCGTGCTCACGGCCACCAGAACCAATAACGAGAACTTGCATAATGACTTCCTTAAATTTTAAAGGCTCTAGGACCTAGAGCCTAGAACCTAAATCAATGACGGAAATGACGCATTCCGGTAAAGATCATTGCCATTCCGTGTTCATTGGCGGCAGCAATCACTTCATCATCGCGCATGGAACCACCGGGTTGAATGACACACTTGATTCCCGCTTGGGCTGCTGCATCGATTCCGTCACGGAAAGGGAAGAAAGCATCAGAAGCCATTACGCAGCCTTCGACTTGCAAACCTTCGTCAGCAGCTTTAATACCGGCGATTTTAGCCGAATACACCCGGCTCATTTGTCCTGCGCCGACACCGATGGTCATATCTCCTTTGGCGTAAACAATCGCGTTCGATTTAACGTATTTCGCGACTTTCCAACAGAACAGTGCATCTTTAAGCTCTTCTTCCGTCGGTTGACGAGTGGTAACAACATTAAGATCATCAACAGTAACCATACCTTGGTCGCGATCTTGTACCAACAAGCCACCGTTAACTCGTTTGAGATCGAAACCAGTGGTTTTACTCGACCATTCACCGCTCGCCAGTAAGCGAACATTCTTTTTCGCCGCGATAATCTCAGCCGCTTGCTCAGAAACGCTTGGAGCGATGATCACTTCGATAAATTGGCGTTCAATAATTGCCGTTGCTGTGTCCGCATCGAGCTCGCGGTTAAAAGCAATAATGCCACCAAAGGCTGAGGTTGGATCGGTTTGATAAGCGCGCTGGTAGGCTTGAAGAATATCGCTACCTAAGGCGACACCGCATGGATTCGCGTGTTTGACAATCACACACGCGGGTTCAGCGAATTCTTTCACACATTCAAGCGCAGCGTCGGTATCGGCAATATTGTTGTACGACAATGCTTTGCCTTGAATTTGACGCGCGGTCGCGACTGAGGCTTCTTGTGGGTGAGCTTCTACATAAAACGCTGCCGCTTGATGGCTGTTTTCGCCGTAGCGCATGTCTTGTTTTTTGATGAACTGCGCATTAAAAGTTCTTGGGAACTTGGAGTCCTCATCCCCTTCTTGATTGTCGCCATAAGAGGGAACCCGCGTGCCGAAGTAGTTGGCGATCATGCCATCGTAAGCGGCGGTATGTTCAAAAGCAGCAATGGTGAGATCGAAACGGGTATCTAGAGTTAGAGCGTTGTCGTTAGCATCCATTTCTGCAATCACACGTGAGTAGTCGTGGGCATTGACCACGATCGTTACGTCTTGATGGTTTTTCGCCGCAGAACGCACCATGGTTGGCCCACCAATGTCGATGTTCTCAACCGCATCGGCTAATGTGCAACCGGCTTTCGTAACGGTATCAGCAAAGGGATACAGGTTTACCACCACCATATCGATTGGTTGAATGCCATGTTCTGCCATGATGGCGTCATCTTGACCACGACGGCCTAAGATTCCGCCATGCACTTTCGGGTGTAACGTTTTTACGCGTCCATCCATCATTTCTGGAAAGCCAGTATAATCAGACACTTCTGTCACAGTGAGGCCATGCTCGGCTAAAAGGCGAGCGGTGCCGCCCGTTGAGAGAAGTTCTACGTCACGTTCTGCAAGTGCTTGAGCGAATTCAAGAATACCCGTTTTATCAGAGACGCTGATCAGAGCGCGGCGAATAGGGCGAGCGTTGTTCATGCTTCCACTTTCCTTTCATTGATGGAGTGTATTTGCCCAAGCAATCACGGATAACTTGGGTATAATCAAAATGTTTTACCACAAAGCGCCTTCTCATCCCAAGCACGGTAATGTCATGCGCCGATGATGAGCGTTGTTCTTGTGTGAAGATGGCGCATATTCTAGCCAAATTCTGGTTAAAGGTCTTGCGCAATCGTTTGGCATGAGGAAAATAATCGTTAAAAGTCATTTTTTCAAGTAAAAAATCCATTGGCTTTACGGAGGAAAATCAATGTTTCAGATCGGCGAGTTAGCTAAGCGTTGTGGCGTATCGAGCGATACCCTACGTTTTTATGAGAAAAACGGTTTAATCAAGCCTGCGGGGCGTAGAGAATCGGGTTATCGCTTGTACAGTGAGGCGAATCAGCGCCAAGTGAGCTTTATTTTAAAAGCTAAAGCACTGGGCTTGAGTTTGGACGAAATTAAAGAATTACTGGAAATTAAGCTTGAAGCGACCGAACACAGCTGCGCTGAAGTGAAATCGATCACCAGCGCGAAACTGACGTTAATTGATGAGAAAATTGCTGAGTTAACGCGTATTCGCATCGCATTAAAGAAGATCAATGATGCCTGCTGTGGTGACACCGATGATGATGCCAGTCACTGTTCCATTTTAGCGGCGTTGGAATAACCAACCTGAGTTTGCATTTTTAGTGGTTTTGTTGCGCAATTTAACTTAGAAACAGTACCACCCCTGCTCACTCAAGCGATGGGGCTTCCCTATGTTTGTGTTATTTGGCCAGCTTCCAGTTATCAGTTTTGTAACGTATTTTAGGCATGAGGCTACGACGTAATGTAGCTGGTTAGATCGCAGCCTCTTGACTTAGTTCCATCGATTTAGTTTACGCAACAAAGCCAATTCACTGTTGAGCAATAAAGCTTTGTAGAGGCATCTCTTCAGCGGCCGGCAATTCGAGGGCGATATTTACTTCCCCTAATTTAGTGATGTAATTAATCAACGAGTCGGTATAAAGCAAACCTGTATCTTCACGACGCGCATCGTCTTCATAGATAGGCTTCATCGTGTCATAACGGTCGCCACCTTGAGCAATAAAATCATTAGTGACAACAACGTAAACCGAGTTGGTATCGATAGGCTGCCAATCGCTATCATCACGGCGACGCGCTTCCACGTTAGTGACGCGTTGACCTTTTTCGGCGTTCATATCGACATTAAAACGCAGGTTGGCCGCCGCAGGGAATGCACCAGATGAGTTATTGGCGACAACGTTATCTATTGCATCTTCCAACGTAGCGATGATCTCTTGCCCCGTCATTTCTAAGTTAACGAGGAAATTACTGAACGGTAAAACATCAAAGGCGTTACCAACACTCACATTGCCTTCATCAATACTCGTACGTACGCCACCAGTATTTTGAATCGCAATATCCGCACGCAAGGAAAGATCCATAAAAGCTTTAGAGACAATATGTGCCATCACACTGCCATGTTTATTGATGAAGTTACGCTCTGGTGTACCAGGACCACATAAACTGCCTGAGCCATGATTACTACCGGGTACACGCTCATTACATAACTTACTGTTACTGCTATTGATAATGGTTGCTTTTTTGGTGTCAATCTCATCGGCAAAGTTCTTTAATAAAGCTGCTGTCGCCACATCATCCTCAACCAATGTCAACTCAGGGATGGCTTTGGCTGCTAGAACAAAAGCTTGGTTTTCGATATCAGAAAAAGGAGCTGGTGTTCGATCACTATTTTTAAACTGTTGACTGAGTAGAATATGCGGCTGACCAAAGCAGTTTTTCACTTCACCACTCGCTGTAAACTCAACCGTTAACTCTCCTACCGCTTTGCTGTTATCCCACGCTTGTACGATACAGGTGGTATGGCCATCAGCATTAGTCACCTTGGTTGGATAATCCCCCGCTGGAGAAAAACCGACCGAATTCAAACGCTGTGCATGGCCTAGCAAGGTGTGACTATCGCCACCGACGATCACATCCACATCAGTTAATTTCGCGGCCATGGCCAGATCATTTTGATAAGTTTGATGCGTTAACAGTATGATTTTATTAACACCCTTGGCTTTTAATGTATTGATATATCTCTGCGCTGTTTCGGCTTCGTTAAGGAAAACCGTATCTTTCGATGGAGAGGAAGATGCTTGAGTTTTACTGGATATATCAATACCAATCACGCCAACCTGATGCCCGTCGAATTCATAAACTTGATAAGGCTGATATTTACCTGCTATCGGATTATCGTTTGGCACTTCAATATTGGCCGCTAAAACATGTGTATTGCATGTTCCCTCGGCAAGCTTATCCAAAAAATGGGCTAAAGATTGGTTTCCATCATCAAACTCGTGGTTACCTAATGCGAAAGCATCAAAACAGACTTGATTCATCATTAAGGCATCAGGCAATTCCTCACGAAACAAGCTATAAAACATAGTACCGGTAATTGCATCGCCAGCGTGCAGTTTTAGTAAATTTTTATGTTTCGCCTCAAGCTGTTTAAACTGAGTAACCAGCTTGGCGTAACCACCGATATCATTACGTACCGAAGTCTCAACACCATCCGCATTAGGGAGAGTTAAGACCATATTGCTATTTGCATCCAACTTTGAATGGTGGTCGTTAATATGAGCGATTGTAAGCGTTAACCCCTTATCATCGCTATTGTTACAACCCGCCAAGCCAGCAACAATCGCACACGTCAATAGTGTCTTATTTCGAAATATCATGGTGTTACCTCTTTTTCCTGTAGAGTCATCAGTCTACTCAATCATAATGAAGGATTGATTAACGTTTTATTGCTCAAAGTGAAGAACAAGATGAACGGCTTATATCCATAAATAAATTTCAATGATGATAGGGGCCGAGATTCACCAAGTATGTGAATGTAATCGATTTACTGTGCCTTTTTTACAAATAAATTAATAAGTTAACTGTATGTGTTGGCAGGGAGATGGGTATCACTATTATTTTTTGCTTTAATTATACGCCTTAGCCACTCGGCCTAAAGAACTTAACTGGTAGTGCTCGGTATAAGCAGGGATAAACACCGATTGCCCTTTATGGATGGTAATACTTTGTCCATCAGCGGCGGTTAAGGTGGCGTCATGATCAATCGCGAGCAGAATTTCTGCACTAGAGACGTTGACTAAGCACTGGTTCGGCTGCGGGTAAATGGCAAATTTAAAATCGGCGACGGGCACCGCAAAGAGTAAAACGTCATCCGTGACTTGAGGGGTGAAAAGTAACGTTGAGGCCGGTTTTTCGGCAAATTGTGTGCATTTCGCCAACTCTGTAATGTCGATATGTTTAGGGGTTAATCCAGCCCGTAATACATTATCCGAATTGGCCATAATTTCTAATCCGGTGCCTTTCAGGTACGCATGAGGGGTTCGAGCATCAAGATACATCGCTTGCCCAGGCTTTAAGGTCAGAACATTGAGTATCAGTGGGGCAAATAAACCAATGTCATGCGGATAGGTTTCTGACAGCCGGATAATCAGTTGGCAAAGAGCATGTTCATGATGTGTCTGTGCATAAGCGATGAGTTGTTCGATGGCCACTTGTTTTTCCGAACCCGAGAATGATAACAGCTCGGTAAAAAACCTTTCCAGTCCGGCTTCCGTTTGATGTTGTTCTAGGTGTTCAAGCAAAGGCTGTAAAGGCTCAATCGCTAACCGTTGAAAGTGTTCAACAATCTCGTTTATCGGCCGAAAGCCGTTCATCGCTTGATAGTCGGTCAGTGCGTACACCAATTCAGGTTTATGATTGGGATCTTTGTAATTACGGTGAGCAGCGGTGAGCGGTATTTGCGCCGCATTTTCTTTGGCAAAGCCTTGCTCGGCTTCTGATTTACTCGGGTGAACTTGAATTGAGAGCGCTTGCTCTGCGGCGAGTATTTTAAAAAGATAGGGAAGTTCGCCAAAGGTTTGTGTGGTATGAGCGGACAAAAAAGACACGGGATCGCTAGCAATCAATTCACTGAGGAGTGTCGGTTGACCTTGGTATTCTACCCGTGAGCAACCGTTAGGATGCGCCCCCATCCATAATTCGGCTTGGGGTTGTTGCTGAGGGTTCGCTATCTCAAAAAGCTGGGAGAATGAATCAATACTACCCCAAGCATAATGCTGAATGGTATTACTCATTAAAAAGAAAGGCTTAGTCTCGATATCACTCATTGGTTTGAATCCTATGAAAAAAAACTCCTGGGATGAAACAGAAGTACAACTGATGGTGTTGCTTTTGCTGGTGGTTTAAATGTGATGAATGTGGTTAAGAAAACTTAACCACATTCTATCATTGATTACTGGTTATGCTGGTGGAGCGTTCAACGGTTTCACTCGCCGAGATTCTTTGTTATTGCTCGATTCAGTGGATGATTGATGCCAGTAATGAGGCCTAACCATCGTGAGAATCAGTTTTAAAAAGCTAAACCGCGGCCGCTAAGCGTTGCGAGTGACGCATTTTTTTCAGGCTAAGGCAGACAATCGCGGTGACCAGTGTACCAGCTAACATACAAATAATGGCTAGTAGGGGCTTATTCATCGCGCCAAGTAGCGCAACAACGGGGCCTCCATGTGCAACGCTATTGGTGATGCCAAAAGAAAAGGCCATCACCGCGGCAACCATCGAGCCGATCACGTTAGCTGGGATCACCGACATCGGATCTTGCGCGGCAAAAGGAATTGCCCCTTCAGAAATGCCGACCAACCCCATTGCGCCCGCTGCTTTTCCGGCTTCAATTTCAGACGCTTCAAACAGATTCAATTTACGTCCTAATACGGTTGCCAGACCCATACCCAGTGGTGCAACCGGAATCGCACAAGCCATTGCGCCCATAAATTGCGTTTGACCACTGGCGATCATTCCCACGGAGAAGAGGAAAGCCACTTTATTAAAAGGCCCACCCATATCAAAACCTGCCATGCCGCCAAGAACAATACCCAATAATACGACGTTACCTGTACTCATGGAGGTTAAAAGCGCCGTTAAGCTGTCCATCAAACTGGCAATAGGAGCGCCAATAATAAAGATAAATAAGCCGGAAATGAATAGGGAGCCGACGATGGGGGCGATCATGATGGGTACTAAAGGTTGAATAAACTTATGGTAGTGAATGCTGGTGAGCCATTTCACAAAGTAACCGACCAATAAGCCCGCAATGATCGCTCCGATAAAGCCAGTGCCCGCTTCTGCGCCATAAAAAGAACCATTATTGGCGATCCAACCACCAATCAAACCGGGCGTTAACGCTGGGCGATCGGCAATCGCATAGGCGATATAACCTGCTAAAATAGGGATCATTAAGGTGAAGGCGACAACGCCGACATCCAGCACCTTATTCCACATGCTATCGGCAGGAATCGCCATGCCAGCTTCGGTAGGTTGGCCACCAATCGCTAACGATAATGCGATCAGTAGACCGCCCGTGACGACAAAGGGGATCATGTGTGATACCCCATTCATTAAATAACGATACAGGTCGGAGCGTGCTTGCGATGCTTTACTCTTATTATCTTGAGAATGATGACCACGAGTATCCGCTTGATAATGAGGGGCTTCTAAGGCTCGCTCAATCAAGGCTTTGCTATTACGAATCGGCTCTTTTACACCGGTTTCAATCAGTTTTTTACCAGCAAAACGCAAAAGATCGACCTGCTTATCGCAAGCGACAATGATCGCCTCCGCGCGAGCGATTTCCTCCGCCGATGGGCTATTTTTAACCCCTATCGAGCCGTTGGTTTCAACTTTAATCGTATAGCCTAATTCGGCTGCGCCTTTTTCTAACGCTTCGGCCGCCAAATAGGTATGAGCAACGCCAGCCGGGCAGCCAGTGACGCCAATCAGAAAGCCTTTATCGGCGGTTATGCTGGTGGTAGGTTGAGATTTGGCGAGTAGCAGTTCAAGAGCTTGTTGCTCGGTTTTAGCATCGAGAAAGCGTTCAATAAACCCTTCTTCAATCAGTTTTGAGGACAGTTCAGCGAGCACCTCAATATGGTGATTGTCACCGCCATCGGGGGAGGCAATCATAAAAAACAATTGTGAGGGCAGGCCATCTTCTGCGCCATAATCGATCCCTTGACGACTGACGCCGATCACTAGTGCTGGGTGGATTACTGCTGCACTTTTCGCGTGTGGAATGGCAACCCCTTCTTCAAAGCCAGTATTACCGAGCGCTTCTCGGGCATGAATATCGGCTAAAAATTGCTGTTTATCAGACAGACGTCCTTGTGACGCCAGTATTTCGACCAGCTCTTCCAGCACGCCATTTTTATCGGTCGCAGAAAGGTCGAGCTTAATCAACTGTTGATTAATCAGTTCAGTGATCATGTTTTTCCCTTACCTAGATGTTGTTTTAGTCGTCACATTTTGCACCTAGAGAGTGATCGGCTATAGTCTCCTAAAAATACATTTACTGGATTATTGTAACTTCATTGATTAACTGTGATCCAAATCCATTTTTATTGATAGTTATATTCTTATTGTCTAATGGTATTAATTTTTTATAAAACAGTTATTTAATGTCGTTTCTCTCTTTGTTTTTAATGTATCTGCGAAATTTAACGCATTAAATAAAATAAACAATAGGATTATTGTTTCATTATTCGAGTAGCCTATGAGTCAGGTATTCAGTCACATTATTGAAGCCATTTTGGCGGAGAGGGAGCAGGGCCAGAGAATTTGGTTTGCTGGTGATCATCACACGCCGCCTGCTTTTAGCTATCAGGTCAATTTCCCTCGCTTAGAGCTCGTGCTGAAAGGGTGCTATCGTAATTTGATCGAAGATGATGTGCATGGCATTGAATCTGTAGATATTTTTACAGGGGATGCGCTTTATATTCCGCCCAACTGTTGGAATAAACCCGATTGGCAAGAAGAGTGCTCAGTATTAAGTCTATTATTTGGTCGACGACAATTAGGCTTTAGTTTTGTTGCGAAACGTCAAGGAGAGAGCGGATTTTACGATGTCCAAAAATTCAGTATCAAAACTCGGACTGGTTATGCAATGGACAATATTTTAGAAAGCTTAAATGCCATCGCTAGGGAACCTAAAAAGTCGCCGATCGATGAGCATTTGTTATGTGCTCTGCTTGCCTATACGTTACGAATTCTTGAGCCTTCACAAGGTGCGCCGAAAAAGCGTGGAGAAGATCTTTATCAGGGTATCTGCATCTATATCCAGGAGAATTTTCACCGCACGATCACTCGAGATAGTATTGCGCAACGGTTTAATATTTCCCCCAACCATTTATCGCGCCTTTTTCGACAGCAGGGGCATATGACGTTAGTGGATTATTTGACTTGGGTACGCATGGAACGCGCGAAATTTATGCTTAAAAAATATCATTTTCGTCTGCATGAAGTGGCCACTCGGTGTGGCTTTCAAGATGTGAACTATTTTTTCCGTGTCTTTAAAGAGCGTACAGGGATGACGCCATCTCAATATCGGGCGCGTATTCAATGAGCCATGATATGTAACAAAAGACCTTTTAAATGGGCTTCGTTGGGTTGCTGAAAAAGCAATTGTTGGTGGTGGCTCTCAATCAGCCAGCGTGTTAATCGAGTGGCGGCCATGATTTCTTCTTTTTTGATGGGATTCCGCTTTGGTAAAATTAAACCAATAATGAATCGGGTCTCTGCCTGTGTACTCCCCCAATTAATCGCTTGATCTAACGTGAGTACACAAAGATAAGGTGTTGATATGTGTTCACTAATAACATGAGGTAGCGCAATACTCGGCGGTAGTGTTGTGGCGGCAATCGCTTCTCTGGCAAGGAGCTGACGGATTAACGCTGACTCATCAGCAGAATTGGCTTGCTGGGCAATATAGTGTAAGCAGTCTTTTTGATTAGCGAATTCAGCCTTTAATAAGCTGTGCCATTGTATGGTAAAGGGTAAACTAAACGTTGAGTGGTTGGCCAAGATGGCTTCTGCCGATGCGTTTTTGGTATGTGAGCTAGCAAAGAGCGTTGTATGTTGGCGTAGATATTCCGTGAGCACCATGCAAGCCAGTTCGGCATCTAGCCCTTCAATCGCAATTTGGCAAACATCATGTCGACAACTGCCAATACTTAATACATGAAGAGTATCACTCAGCGTTGCTTGTTGATCGCGAGTAATATTGTATAAAACAAACATCGAGCGAAAGTAACTCGTTAATTGCTTGATTTGATGGAGCTGCCAAGCTGTAAAGCCATTTCCCTCAAGGATAAAACTAATCCGACTGACCATCATTAAGACTTTAAACACCGATCGATAACAAGTTGCACATTGGTCAGCACTTCTTCAATTGAAAATGTCAGGGTTTCGCAGCCTTTGAAGCGTTCTTTTTCATCTATCTCAATATCAGAGACGATCAGTCGACGATCGGCATGCATGATGTCATGAAGGGTGAGCGGATTTTCAATGCCCATTGCGCCTTGGGTTTCGATTTTGATGGTGATGTTGCGTTTCGTGGCTTCTTTACGCAGTGCTTCCGCCGCCATATAAGTGTGAGCTATCCCTGTGGGGCACGCCGTTACCGCAATGATCTTCACTCTCTTTGCCTCAATAGTGGTGGTTGGAGAGTTTATCATAAACACTTTTAGTGCTCTTCCCCAGCTTTATCCATAACCGTTTTATGGTGATGTAATGACTTTTGAGGTTTCCTCGATTGCACGCTAAACCGTGCAGCCGAGGAAAGAGGGGCAGAGTTAGTGCGCTATTTCAGATGGTTAAAAAGAGTATTGAGCACTTAAGTAAAACTCACGTGGTGCGCCGGGCATGATTTGCGTGGCTCCGGTGGCACTGACGTAATAGTCCTTATCCAATAGGTTTTCGACACTCAACTGCGTTTTCCAATCTTGCCATTGATAACCGATGCGCGCGTCAAGGCGGGCGTAACCGGGCAACGTGGTGGTGTTATTGGTGTCGGCAAAACGATCGCCTACTGCCGTTATGCCGGTTTCACCAAACCAACCTTGCCCATGTTGGTAAGCAAGGAAAAGCTGCCCATTAAGTTTGGATACCGCACTTGGGCGATTGCCTTGGGTATTGGCCTCTGATTTGATGATTTTGGCATCTTGCCAGCCGATCCCGCCGCGCAGTGACCAGTGGTCGTTAAGATAAGCTTTGATGTCTAACTCGACGCCATCAGTGCGTTGTAAACCAGTGAGGATGGTCACTTCAGGATCGAGTGGATCTTTCATGCGGCGATTGTACATTTCTAAACGATATACCGATAACGTGGTGGCGATTCGGCCATTGAGCCAATCACTTTTTACTCCCGTTTCATACAAGCGACTGTTCTCGGGATCGAGTTCATTGGCTGGGTTACCCGGAGTAATGCCAATCAATCCGCCGCCAACCGGTGAGAAGGTTTTACTGTAAGAGACGTACAGGGCGTGATCGGTGACGGGATTCCACACTAAACCTAAGCGAGGGCTGAGTGTATAAGAGGTTTGGGTCTCTTGTTTATTGGTATCAATACGTTGTGTATTGACGTAAAACTCATCGTAGCGCAGGCCCATTAATAGGTGCCAATCGTTGATACTGAGCTGATCTTGCACATACACGCCACTGGTACGAACCTTGTGCTTAGCATCACTCGATAAGGCCATCTCTCCTTGGTAAGTGGGCAATTGATCCGGCTGGTAGAGATCGCCAGCGGGGATGGATTGCTTATTACGATAGAGTGTCGGTGTGCGTTCTTGCCAACTGTGCTCAATACCTGTTAATAGACGGTGACGGATTGGCCCTGTCGTAAATTGGCCTTCCATTTCGAGTTGGTTGGTTAAAGTGTTCGCCTTGAGAATTTGTTGCCAGCGGTTTCTCACCACTTGATCGCCTTTGACTTGCACGACATAGGTGTTATCAAATTCACTATCGAGCTTGATGTAACTGAGTTGCTGGCGCAGTTGCCAACTATCGTTGATCTGCCAGGTTAAACGTGAACGAGTCGCTTCACTAACGTCGTTAATAAAGTCACGTGAGGTATCACTGTATACGGCACGGTTAGCGACCTCTGCTGGGCGGCCATTAACACTAGGAATGCCGCGATCTGGCGTTCGGTCATGAGCGTTGCGCTCATATTGGATTAACCAGTTAAGATCGTCGTTAATGGTCCAAGCCAACGAAGGAGCAAAGAGCGTGCGTTTGCTGTTGACGCCATCACGAAAGCTGTTGTTATCTTCTTGCGCCATGTTTAAACGCACTTGTACATCATCATGCCACTCACCGTTTAAATCGACGGCTAAACGTTGATAATCATGGCTACCGATCCGAGCATGAATACTGGACTTTTGGCCTTTGTGGGGTGTTTTACTGACCCGATTGATGATACCGCCACTACTGCCTCGACCATAGAGTACCGCCGCTGGCCCTTTCAGAATTTCCACACTTTCAATGTTGCCTAAATCTCGGGTGTATTGCATATCATCACGAAAACCATCGAGGTAGAAATCGTTACTGGCGCCAAAGCCGCGAATCATTACGCTATCAAAACGAGTATCGTTGACCGCATCAATACCAGGAGTACCAACCAGTGCGGTACTTAACGAGGCTGGTGCAAAGGCGGTGAGTTGCTCGGCAGATACACTATTGATGGTCTGTGGTATCAACTTAGCGGGGGTTTCGGTACGCGTCGCCGTTGATACGATTGGATGTTGACTACTTTGACTGGTAATCGTTATGGTTTCAGGTTGAGTGTCCGCTTGCGTGAAGGTTGCGACAATCGCAAGGCACAGCAAGCTTGGGCGAAGAGAATGAGAGATAAAGTGCATATAAGTACTGACTAAAAAGTTGTTTATCTCTTACCCACGTCATCGACGACGAGTGAGGATTATTGACTCGCCTAAGTATTAACGTCATGAGTTATCGACGTAGTGTAAGAGTAATGATCAACGGGTTAATAATAAGGTTGTGAATAATAATTGTTATTATTTACATTTCAAGTGTTAATTTATCTTTGAGGCTTAATTAATACGATCGGTGTATGGATGACAAGGGGGGAGTGATGATCAAGCGGCAATGATATCGACATCCGGTGGCATCTTGCGCCGACACCACCGAGCTGCGTGACTCAGAGAAACATTAGCGGTAGGTCATCAGATTCATATCTTCAAACCATTTGGTCAGCTCCGCTTTGGAAAGGTGAGCGGTTTGCTCGATCATTGTTCGAGTCAAGTGAGGGGCGAATTTAGCAATAAAATCATACATGTATTGCTGTAAAAACAGGTTTTTGCTGTAGCACAACCAAGCATAGCAGTCTGGTACTAAGCCTTCGAGAGAGCGAACGACAATACTATCGCTCATCGTGTGGGTAGCAACAGAGGCGATAAGCCCGACTCCCACCCCCAGCCTGACGTACTCTTTGATCACTTCGGCATCCATGGCGGTAACGATATACGTCGGAGTCAGCCCACGTTTAGCAAATGCGTCATCGATGGCCATACGACCGGTTGATTTTAATTCGTAGCTGATTAATTTTTCTTGAGCCAGTTGCTCAAGAGTGATGTTTTCGACGTCAGCCAAAGGGTGGTTGAGTGGCAAAATTAAACTCAGTGACCATTTATAGGCGGGTAGCACGGTTAAATCGGCTTGCTCGTCAATTTCTTGGGCAACGACAGAGAAGTCATACGGGCCTGTTGGTAGGGTATTACCACGGCTATCAGGTTCGATGGTGCCCATGTGCAGCGAGACTTTAGGGTATTTATTCATAAAGTAGCGCACGGTTTCGGGCAGTAAAAATTTCGCGATAGCGTTGGTGGTATGAATGTTCATTCTTCCGCGATCGGGTGCGGTAACGCTGGCCGAAATGGCTTTGATTTTCTCTTCAATTTCGAGCATTTTGCTCGCTTCTTGAATGATTTGTTGACCAATTTCGGTGGCACCAGACAGATGCTTACCTTGTCGCTCAAAAATTTGTACGCCGAGCTCCCCCTCAAGTAATGCCACCTGTTTACTGATCCCCGGCTGTGAGGTAAACAGTTTTTCTGAGGTTAACGAGATATTATAGCCATTGCGCTGTATCTCTCGGATGTAGCGCAGTTGCTGTAATTTCATGGGTGATCTCCTGAGGTTGACTCGGCTGTATCATCGGGCATCGCCAGTTCTTGGCATGCTTTTCAGTTATATAGATAAGGGATTGTTATAACAATATTTATCTTATCAGAGCAAGTGAAGAATCAATAAAAAAGGCTTACCGTGGTAAGCCTTGATGAATTTTGTAGCCTGATGCTGAAATTAATTCATGCCGTATTTTTTCAGTTTCTTACGAAGAGTGCCGCGGTTGATACCCATCATGGTTGCTGCGCGAGTTTGGTTACCGCGAGTGTATTGCATGATGATGTCTAATAGTGGCTGTTCAACTTCGGCTAGAACTAATTCGTAGAGTTCAGTCACTTCCTGACCATTTAACTGGGCAAGGTAGTTTTTAAGAGACGCTTTAACGGAGTCGCGCAATGGTTTTTGCGTGATTTGATCTTGTGAAGTTACGGTAGTTACGGTTAAAGCTTCTGAAGTCAGATTTTGTTCGAACATATTCGGTCTAGCTCTTCTCTTAATTATGATGCAACGTTATCAAAATAACCTTCAAGTGCTTCTATCTGCAGCGGAGCTGCTTCAAGCGCATTGAAGATACGGCGAAACTCACTGGCTTGTTCATGTTCTTTTAGGTACCAGCCTACATGCTTACGCACAATTCTAGGGCCTAAATACTCACCATAAAACTGATGGAGAGCGTGCACATGACCAAGCAAAATGTCTTTTACTTCCTGAGCCGGAAGTTCAGGCATGGTGGTACCGCTTTCCAAATAGTGTTGGATTTCCTGAAAAATCCATGGACGACCTTGGGCAGGTCGACCAATCATTAAAGCGTCAGCACCGGTATAATCCAGCACCTGTTTCGCTTTTTGCGGAGAATCAATGTCTCCGTTCGCGATGACAGGAATGCTGATCGCCTGTTTAACGGCTTTAATACTGTCGTATTCTGCCTCTCCTTTGTACATACAAGTACGAGTTCGCCCATGAAGCGCAAACGCCTGTATGCCGCAGTTTTCGGCTAATTGAGCGATATAAACACAGTTTTTATTGTCTGTGTCCCAGCCCGTTCGGGTTTTGAGGGTGACAGGAACCTTGACTGCATCGACGACCGCTTTAAGAATGTGTTCAACCACATCCGGATAACGGAGTAATGCAGAACCCGCGAGCTTTTTATTCACTTTTTTTGCAGGACAGCCCATATTGATATCGATGATTTGCGCACCGTTTTCAACACTGAACTGTGCTGCTTCTGCCATCTGCTGTGGATCGCTACCTGCAATTTGTACTGAGCGAATGCCCGATTCGCCTTGATGCACCATGCGGTTTTTCGATTTATCGGTTTTCCATAGTGCGGGATTGGAGGACATCATTTCGCTGACGGCCATTCCTGCACCATAACGGAGACACAACTCACGAAACGGCCTATCGGTGACTCCAGCCATCGGAGCCACGATGAGGTTATTGTTAAGTTGATGATTTCCGATTTTCAAAACGTCTTCACAGCTTCATACCAGTAAGGGCGCGCATTTTACGCATTTTTTTACGGTGTGAAAAGACTAATATTTGAGCATTGGGCAATTGTTTTTGTAAATTGCCCATATTTCAATCAATTAACTGATAAACTCTTCATTAATCTTGCTTGCGGCCAGTGATCCGACACCACTCTTCTTGCTCAATAATTAGGTCTATGTCTAATTGATCACGATAATAGGTCGCCACGTCTTTGGCTTGTGTGTTCAGCACACCAGACATTGCCAACAGTCCACCAGGTTTAATTAAGCTTTTAATTACCGCAGAAAGCTCACGTAATGGGCCCGCTAAAATATTGGCAACGAGGACATCAGCGACTAAATTCTCTGGTTGATTTTGCGGTAGGTAAACCTCAATTTTATCGGCGACGCCATTGCGCTCAGCATTGTCTCTGGATGCTTGCAGTGCTTGCGGATCGATATCAATACCGATCACTTTCGCGGCACCGAGTTTAATCGCAGCAATCGCAAGAATACCCGAGCCACAGCCAAAGTCGATCACGGTTTTTCCGCTCAGATCGAGTGAATCAAGCCATTGTAAGCACAGTGCGGTTGTTGGGTGTGTACCGGTACCAAACGCTAAGCCCGGGTCAAGTAGCACATTGACGGCGTTAGGATCGGGGATGTCGCGCCAGCTTGGGCAGATCCATAACCGTTCACCAAACTTCATCGGATGGAAATTGTCCATCCATTCCCGCTCCCAATCTTTGTCTTCTATTTGCTCGATTTTATACGAGAAGTCGTCGGCAAGGAGTTGGCTGTCACGGATTTGAGCAAGGATACTTGGAGTATCGACTTCGGCGTCATACAAGGCTAATAGGTCAGTATCGCCCCACAAACGAGTCTCACCCGGTAGCGGTTCAAAGACAGGGGTATCTTTTGCATCGAGTAAGGTCACCGATAAAGCACCGGTCTCTTCCATTAACATATCGCTGATCGCTTCAGCATTTTCATTAGTAGCATTCAGTTTGATTTGAATCCAAGGCATGGCATGGGCTCTCTTTTATTCGCGGTTATTGGCGTAGAGTTTAGCAGGTTTGTCGGCTCGCTTCCTACCTGAAGTTATCTCGACGGAAAGGACGGGATTGATGAGCATCCTACGAGGGGAGATAAGAGGGTGGTAGCCTGCAAAAAAAATGCCCACCGAAGTGGGCATGATAGCAATTGAGGCGCGAGGCTATTATTTCATACCGAGTTTCTTCTCAAGATAGTGGATGTTGGTGCCACCATTTTGGAAGTTTTCGTCATTCATAATGATTTCTTGCAAAGGAATATTGGTTTTAATCCCTTCAATAATCATTTCATCGAGCGCATTACGCATGCGGGCTAGCGCGACATTACGGTTTTCACCATAGGTGATCAGTTTGCCGACCATCGAATCGTAGTAAGGCGGTACGGTATAACCTGCGTAAATGTGTGATTCCCAACGAACGCCCATGCCACCTGGAGAATGGAAACGAGTGATCGTGCCCGGAGAAGGTAAGAATCGCTCCGGATCTTCAGCGTTAATACGACATTCGACGGCATGGCCGCGGATCTTAATATCGTCTTGCGTAAAGGAGAGTGGTTGGCCAGCGGCAATACGTAATTGCTCTTTGATCAAATCAACCCCAGTGATCATTTCGGTTACGGGATGTTCAACCTGAATTCGGGTGTTCATTTCAATGAAGTAGAACTCGCCGTTTTCATACAGAAACTCAAAAGTACCAGCGCCGCGATAGCCAATTTCAATACAAGCACGCGTACAGCGTTCACCAATGTATTTACGTACTTCTTCATTGATGCCCGGTGCTGGCGCTTCTTCGACCACTTTTTGGTGACGACGTTGCATTGAGCAATCGCGTTCACCAAGATGAATCGCATTACCTTGACCATCGGCCAGTACTTGAACCTCAATATGACGTGGGTTTTCGAGGAATTTCTCCATATAAACCATGTCATTATTAAAGGCACCTTTGGCTTCTGCACGAGTCATGTTGATCGCGGTGATCAACTCGGCTTCTGAGCGTACCACGCGCATGCCTCGACCGCCGCCGCCGCCAGAGGCTTTGATGATCACGGGATAGCCGATGCGTTTCGCGTGGGCTTTATTTTTTGCTTCGTCACCATCGAGAGGACCATCCGAGCCAGGTACGCAAGGTACGCCGGCTTTTTTCATGGCGTTAATGGCTGATACTTTATCACCCATTAAGCGGATGGTTTCTGCTCTTGGGCCGACAAAGATAAAGCCACTGCGCTCGACTTGCTCAGCAAAGTCGGCGTTTTCAGACAGAAATCCGTAACCGGGATGAATGGCAACCGCCCCCGTCACTTCTGCGGCAGAAATAATGCGTGGGATATTGAGGTAGCTATCGATGCCTTTTGCTGGGCCGATACAGACCGTTTCATCCGCGAGGAGAACGTGTTTTAGGTCACGGTCTGCGGTGGAGTGAACCGCGACCGTTTTAATCCCTAATTCTTTACAAGCGCGAAGAATACGAAGCGCAATTTCGCCTCGGTTCGCGATAACTAATTTATCTAGCATAACCATTGGCCTCGATTATTCGATGACGACAAGAGGTTGATCAAATTCAACGGGTTGACCATCTTCGACAAGAATTGCGGTAACGACGCCAGATTTATCTGCTTCGATTTGGTTCATCATTTTCATCGCTTCAACGATACACAAGGTATCACCCGCGGAAACACTTTGGCCGACTTCAATAAAGCTTTTTGACTCTGGGCTTGGTGAGCGGTAGAAGGTACCAACCATTGGTGACAATACTTGATGGCCCGTTGGCACTTTGGCGACAGGTGCCGCTTCAGCCGTTGCAACGGGAGCCGCTACGGGTGCAGCGACAGGAGCAGCCGGTGCTGCAGCATAATGAACTTGAGTGGTTGGAGCTGGGCTATGACGGCTGATGCGTACCGACTCTTCTCCTTCAGAGATTTCTAACTCAGAAATGCCAGACTCTTCCACTAATTCAATCAATTTCTTTATTTTGCGAATATCCATTGGTTCTTTCTCTTTTATCTTGTGAGTAAGACAGCCCTATTAGGACTGTAGAATGTTGTGCGTTACTTTGTTTGCAGTGCGTGAATCGCTGCCAACAGAGCAAATTCATAGCCTTGTGCACCTAGGCCACAGATCACCCCTTGAGCCTTATCAGACAGATAGGAGTGATGACGAAACGGTTCGCGTGCATGTACATTAGAGAGATGCACTTCGATAAACGGTATCGCGACACCCAGTAAGGCATCACGGAGCGCTACACTGGTATGAGTAAAAGCGGCTGGATTGATAATGATGAAATCCACCTGATTGTGCGCCTGGTGAATGGCTTCAATCAATTCATACTCACGATTCGATTGCAGATGATCTAATGCTACATCGGCCAGCGCGGCTTGTTGGCGTAACTTATCAATGATCTGCTCAAGGGTCTGTGCGCCGTAATGTTCCGGCTCACGTAAACCCAGCAGGTTTAAGTTTGGACCATTAAGAACAAGAATGCGTAATTTCGCGGTCATTATGTAGCTATCGTCCTCTATCGTGAGATGTAACCTGATAATTTCATATTATGGCACTTTCGACCTACTTTTTTTGTCAAAAGTTCGCTGTTTTTATGAAATTGACCACGATTATAGCTAATTCGTCGCAAATGGCAGCAATTTACTGGTCTAATGACTATGACGGGTGTTTTTTGAACGACTATTGCTGGCTGAGACTGGAATTTAGATCTTTGGAAAGGGCTGGGTCTAGGAAAGGCAGGTTCTAGGGAAATCAAGAACTAGGTCCTAGGGGAAAGCAGCTCCTAGGTCCTAGGAAAAAAAGATTAAGATCAAGGTTCTAGGGAAGAGCAGGTCCTAGATCCTAGGGGAAAAACAACACCAGAACCCAAAACTCCAAACCTAAAGAGCCAAAGAGCCAAAGAGCCAAAGAACCTAGGACCTAGGACCTAGAACCTAGAACCTAAAGCTGTGCTTGTTCAGCAATCAACTTATCGACCACGCTTGGATCGGCAAGCGTTGAGGTATCGCCTAAGTTGCTAGTATCTCCAGTGGCAATTTTACGTAAAATACGGCGCATGATTTTACCTGAGCGAGTTTTCGGCAGCGAGTCGGTCCAATGCAGTACATCTGGGGTAGCGATAGGGCCAATCTCTTTACGCACCCAATCTTTGACTTCTTTGTGTAGCTCAACGCTAGGGTAGACGCCATGATTAAGGGTAATGTAAGCGTAGATCGCTTGCCCTTTAATATCGTGTGGGATGCCCACAATCGCCGCTTCGGCAATTTTATCAAACGCAACTAGGGCCGATTCGATCTCTGCGGTACCCATTCGGTGGCCAGATACGTTTAAGACATCATCGACTCGTCCGGTTATCCAATAATAGCCATCTTCATCACGACGTGCGCCATCGCTAGTAAAGTACATACCTTGGAAAGTAGAGAAGTAGGTTTGTTCAAAGCGTTCATGATCGCCGTAGACGGTGCGCATTTGCCCTGGCCATGAATCGAGGATCACTAAGTTACCTTCACTTGCACCCTCGATAAGGTTACCCATATTGTCGACTAATGCGGGTTGAACACCAAAGAAGGGACGTGTAGCTGAACCCGGTTTTAAAGCGGTCGCGCCAGGTAGAGGACTGATCAGAATACCGCCTGTTTCCGTTTGCCACCAAGTATCGACAATCGGAGATTGCTCGTTACCAATCGTTTTGTAATACCACTGCCAAGCTTCAGGGTTAATCGGTTCACCCACCGAGCCCATGATGCGTAAGCTGCTACGGTGCGTCCCTTTAATGGCCTCATCACCTTTTGCCATCAAAGCCCGAATCGCGGTTGGTGCAGTATAAAGGATATTGACTTGGTGTTTATCGACCACTTGGCTCATACGGTTAGTGTCGGGATAATTTGGCACACCCTCAAATAAAAGGGTTTTGGCACCATTGGCTAATGGACCATAGAGGAGATAAGTGTGTCCAGTTATCCAACCCACATCGGCGGTGCACCAGAAAGTTTCTTGGGGCTGATAATCAAAGATATATTTAAAGGTCATCGCCGCATACACCAAATAGCCACCAGTGGTATGCAATACACCTTTTGGTTTTCCTGTCGAGCCTGACGTATAGAGAATAAATAGTGGATCCTCGGCTTTCATCTCTTCGGCGGGGCAGTGTTCAGAGACGCTAGCCATGGCTTCATGCCACCAGACATCTCGATGTTCGTGCCAGTCGACTTGACCGCCGGTGCGTTGAAAAACAATCACCTTATTAATAGTTTTAATCTCAGGATGAGTCAGCGCTTCATCGACGTTTTTCTTCAAGGGGACAGCGCGGCCAGCTCGCACGCCTTCGTCGGCGGTGATCACTAAGGTGGCATCGGAGTCGATGATCCGTCCAGAGAGGGCTTCCGGCGAAAATCCGCCAAAAACGACAGTATGTACGGCCCCAATTCGGGTACAGGCTAACATCGCCACAGCCGCTTCCGGTACCATGGGCATGTATAAACACACCACATCGCCTTTACGTACTCCTTGAGCTTTTAATACGTTAGCAAATCGGCAAACTTGTTGATGGAGCTGACGATAAGTCAGGGTGGTATCATTCGCGGGATCGTCGCCTTCCCAAATAATGGCAACCTGATCGCCACGCTCTGCTAAATGACGGTCAAGGCAGTTTGCCGAGACATTCAAGGTGCCATCTTCAAACCAACGAATGTCAACGTGTCCGGTATCAAACGAGGTGTTTTTCACTACGCTGAAGGGTTTTATCCAATCAACAATTTTGCCATGTTCACGCCAGAATCCTTCCGGATCGGTAACCGATTGTTGATACATAGCGAGATAAGTGTCGTTGTCGGCATGGGTACACGCTTTGACACTCTCTTTGACCGGATAAATATGGGCATCACTCATGACTAACTCTCCTTGTGTAAGCGGTAAATTCCCTTGTGCTCTGAGACCAACTTGAGGATCCGTGCTGTCGTTTGATCAAAGCGCTTTAACTGGCTGGTTGAACATCATTAATGGGAAGCTTTTTATGCCTTTAACTGTTAGTCACCAGCAAGATTTACACAATTAGACTTTAGGATGAGGCCTCGATTAGCTAAGAGCTGGGCTGTGCTGATAAGGGCTTTTTAGCTTCGGTAATCCGCCTTTACTGAGGCGTACAAAAACTAATGCAGCGGTAATCGCATCTTGCAAGGCATCGTGCTTGTCTTGCATTGGCAAGTCGAGATGATGGCAAATCGCTGCAAGGCTTAGATCAAAGTAGGCATTGGGTAACTGTTTTTCCAACTGTTGATGATAAAGCTGGCTGACTTCAATCAGTGGATTAGGCAGTGGAAAGCCCAGTTGTTTACGACAGGCGATATCAAGAATCGTTTTATCATAACGAATATGATAACCGACCAATGGACGATTACCGATAAACGCGAGCAACTGTTGTAAAGCTTGCTGCTCCGACAAACCATTAGCGAGATCTTGATGACGTAACTGATGAATGCGCACCGAACCCGAATCTAAGGACGTTGGAGCGGCGAGACGAATATGGAAAGCTTGGCTGGTAAGAATTCGATTGTCGATGATTTTTGTTGCGGCAATACTGACTAGCTCGGCACGTTGTGGATCAAGGCTGGTGGTTTCACAGTCTAAAGAGATCAGTTCGGTTTTGAGGGGCGCGGTAAACAGATCTTGATAAGGTGACCCCGCTAATTTGTGGTGCCAATAATATCTCGCCAGCCAGTTCATTAGCGTTACTCCCTAATTTGGTAATGATAACTCAACCATTGCTTAAACTTTTTCACGACATGCAGGCTGTGACGCAGTAAGTCTCTTTCAGTGCGATCGAGCTGACCAAGCTGAATATGATTGGCGTGATGTTGGTTAGTGATTTGTTGCGCTAGACGCAATTTTAAAAACAGCTTTAACGCTTCTCTTAGGTTATCAGCGGTCTGTTTTTCTAATGCCTGTTGTGCCTGTAGTGCTTCAATGCGTTGAAAGGTATTCGTGCTGCTGATTTGATATTCAAGACTTAGCGCCCGCACGCCATGAACAATAGGAAAAATCCCCCCTTTCTTAATGTCCAAGCCGGATTTACTCGATTTAAGGTGGCCAAATAAGGTCAGGGGTAGCGAAAAATTCAGTGCTGGACGAGTAAACTCAGCCAATACCGCATATTGCCCGTAGATGCGGGTCTGTAAATGGTGTTTTACTGGTGCGAGTAAGGCTTTATTTCCTGCTACTGGGTAGGCATCAGCAAAGATAGCGAGGTTGAGCATGTGCTCGGGTCGCCTTGTCTGAATCCAATGGCTGATGGTCGTTTGCCAATCGGTTTGTGATTGTACCCAGTCAGGATTATTGACCATGACTTTCCCTGGACACAGTGGGTAGCCAAGCTGGACTAAAGTGTGGGTGAGCGTTTCTAGCCATGGTGTAGAGTGAGACCATTGAGCTTCATCGGCGATGATTAATGCATTGTCTTGATCGGTTTTGAGGATCTGCTCACCGCGCCCTTCTGAGCCTAAGACGACAAAGCAGCACTGCTGTTGCGCTTCACTGGGTACGATCAGTTGGAAGGCTTTTTCGATGATCTGCTCATTAACTGCCGCGATCAGTTCCATGATAAAGCGCGTTCTTATTCCTCGGTTGAGTAGGCTTTCGACCAGTTGCTGCTGCTTGTTCGCCGCAAAAGCCAACTCATCAATGCTCGTGGCGCGAGCAATGGTGAGCGTTAAAACGTGGGAGTGGGTCGAAAAAGCACTTAAGATTTGGACCATCGATAAAATACCCACGGCTTTACGTCCTTCACAGACCACCAAGCGTTTGACCTTGTGCCTCGTCATGCTGATCATTGCGTTAAACAGGAAATCGCCTTGTTGGATATGCAGGATGGGAGAGGTGGCTATCTCGCCGACTTCAGTCTGTTGTGTATGACCTTCTAACATAATTGCATGTAAAAGATTACTGCGGGTAACGATGCCATAGGGGGGAATATCTGAGGAGTCTGCGCGTCGGTCACCGATAGGCCATTCGACTAAGGCCGCATCCACGCGGCGACTTTTCATCTCTTGAGTGACTTCAGCTAAGGTCTGATCGGGTTTGACCAACGTTGGCTCAAGGTAGAGCTCAGGTTCTATTTTGGTCAGAATAAACTCAGCCAGATTTTTCTGCTGCTGGGCGACTTCAATCAGCTCTTGACGTTTGGCCAAGTTGGTTTCGAAATACGCCGAAAATTGGCGATTTTCACGGCACAGAGTCAGAAAAACTTTTTTGGGTAGCAAATAACTTAAGGTGTCTTCTAGTGCGACGTATTGATGCTTGGCGGAGGTTTCAAACAGAGCTCGCACGTCAAACATATCTTCATTAGTGTAGTGAGCATAGAGCGTTTTACCGTCCACTGAGCGCTCTTCTACCGTGCCTTTGATCAGAATCCACAGTTGATGACACGCTTGTCCCTGTTGGATCAACACGTCGTGCTCACGATAGTAAGCAATATCTAAAGCGGCGCGCAATCGCTGTTGTTGGGCCTCGCTTAAGCTGCTAAAGGGAGGCGAGAGCATGTTAAATTTGTCCGGCATAGTTAACTCACCTTGATAAGTGGGATGCTTGCTCTTTGTTCTGTCTGTTTTACGACGCGAATCAATCCGCCGCACTTATCGATAAGTGTGGCTGCTTTTCTCAAGCTCTCCAGACGACTTTGGTCTAATGTTAGTGCAATCGAATTGGCGACAATCGATGGACTATCGACAGTTATCTGTTTTTCTCCTCTGAGATTCTAGGGTCTGTTTATCTTTCGCGGTTAAATTTTGTTCGAGATAAAAGTGTTTTAATCGCGACGAGAGGTTTGTAGCCTAGTTATTCTAGGCAAAACACCTCTCAACAAAGAGTAAAACACTTTTAGCCGAACCCTTCGGGCAGCGTTTGTGGCTCCTTTCTACGGCGTTATCGGCTTCTCAGGTAGAGTAACTACATATCAAAGCCTCTGCCTTGTATAAAGCAGCCACAAATTGCTGCAAAAATCAGCTCGAAAGATAAACAGACCCTAATCATTGACCGCTTAGCGTTCGTCAAACAACAGGGAAATCGTCAAGGCGATGAAAGATCCCTTTTTAGTTTTAGGGACTTATTGCATAATCGCCGGTTATTATCGGTGTCCGATGTGCTTTCTCTGTGGGTGATGTTCAGTGCGGTTAGCGACGAGTGACGCGTTGGCAGGGACCCTGTGCTTTGGGCGATGAATTATTTAGGATCTGTTATGTTGAACCCTTCCCCTTTTGGGTGGATATCCCAATACTTTATTGGTTTCTTTTTTGCTTACGGGGTTTATTTACCGTTTTGGTCATTGTGGTTTGCCGATCAAGGTGTGTCGGCGACGGATATTGGCGTATTAGTCGGGATTGGTTTTGCAACCCGCTGTGTGGCGAATTTACTGTTTACACCACGGATCCATAAAGTCGAACATTTGTTACCTGCTTTACGTTGGCTCAGTTTAGCGGCGTTATTATTTATCGCGTTTCACTTTTTTACTGGCGGCAGTTTTTGGCTAATGGCCTTGGCAACGGTGTTATTTAACCTCTGTTGTGGGCCGATTGTTCCGCTTTCTGATGCGATGGCTAATTTTTACGCGAAACATCAATTACTTGATTACGGTCGTTCTCGTTTATGGGGTTCGGTGGCTTTTATTGCCGGGTCGACAGTGGTTGGCTATTTGGTGGCGTTATACGGCAGTAGCATGATTCTCTATACCGCCTTATTTGGTGCGGCAATCACTTTGCTGTTCAGTCTGCGTAACCCGCAGGTGATGCCTGTCACTGAAAGTCACGCTCACGCTGTGCGCCCTAAATTAACGCAGTTACTGCGTGAATTACCTGTGATTAAGTTTTTGTTATTGATGGCTTTGATTCAAGGCAGCCACGCCGCTTACTACAGTTTTAGTGCGATTCACTGGAAGCAAGCTGGGCACTCGGAAGCGATCATCGGCTATTTATGGAGCTTGGGGGTGGTCGCTGAGGTTCTGGTGTTCGCCTTAAGTAAGCGTTTATTTGCCGGATGGAGTCTACGAGCGTTGTTCGTGGTGGCCGCCCTAGGGGTCATGTTGCGTTGGGGACTGACCGCTTCGACAACGGCGATCATCGCGTTAGTCGCGATTCAACTGCTGCATGGCGTCACGTTTGCGATGGCGCATATTGCCGCGATTCAATATATTCAGCATTCGCCTCAAAATAAAATGGTGGCTTTACAAGCGCTGTATAACGCTATTCCTCTTGGTGCGGTTATTGCGTTGCTAACCACGCTCAGTGGCTGGGGATACGATCACTTTGGTGCGGGAGTGTTTTGGGTCATGGCAGCAATGGGTGGGCTAGCACTATTGATTAAGGTTGAGTTACCGAGTTCAGTTATACAAGATGGACAAGCGGTTAAAGCTGAGCCTGAAGCACAGAATTGATGTTCAGTGATTGAGTTGTGAGTGAATCCTTTGTTAAATAACCTCTCCTTAAGGAGAGGTTTTTTTAGGCGCAGAAAAAAGGATTCCTAATGCATGGATGGATCGTAATCCCAGTTTCGCTGATGTATTTAGGCGTACTCTTTTTGATTGCGTGGTATGGCGATAGACAAACGCGCTGGTTAGCGCACTGGCGGCCCTGGATTTACAGTCTATCGATTGCGGTGTATTGCACGTCATGGACCTTTTATGGCACGGTCGGTCAAGCCAGTGCCAATCCTTGGTCTTTTTTACCTATCTATCTTGCACCGATGCTGGTGTTTATTTTTGGTTGGCGGGTATTAGCACGGCTGATCTTGATTGCTAAACGTGAGCACATTACCTCGATTGCCGATTTTATCGGTGCACGTTACGGCAAGTCGCAAGGGTTAGCCGTCACGGTGACCTTAATCGCGGTTGCCGGAATATTGCCTTATATCGCTTTGCAGTTACGTGGCATCACCATGGGACTGAATGTGGTTGCTCCGGATTTGTACGCTCAATTTGGCTATCAAGATGACCATATTTCTTGGTTTGTGGTTTTGGCGTTGGCGTTATTTACCATGTTGTTTGGTACGCGCCATATTGATAATACCGAGCATCATCGTGGCATGATGATGGCCATTGCGTTTGAATCGATAGTGAAATTGGTGGCCTTTTTAGCGGTGGGCTTGTTTGTTGGTTATGTGATTTTTTCTGATCATAGCATCGACGTGTTGGCCATTGCCGAGCAAACGTATCAAGCCCCCAATTGGCCGACATTATTGGTTCATACTCTGTTAACCATGCTGGCGATTGTCTGCCTACCACGCCAATTTCATACCATGGTGGTAGAAAATGAGCGACCGCAAGATTTGCACACCGCCCGCTGGCTTTTTCCTCTGTATTTAATGTTGATGGGGCTATTTGTTTTACCGATAGCTTGGGTTGGTCAAGCGCTACTACCTAATGCTCCTGCCGATACGTTAGTGCTGAGTATTCCTATGCACGTCGGGGCTGAGCAGATTGCCTTATTGGCTTTTTTAGGCGGTACTTCGGCTGCGTCGGGGATGGTGATTGTATCGACGATAGCGTTGGCGATCATGGTTTCGAATGATCTTGTTATGCCTCTGTTGTTACGCCGCATGCGCTTAACACATCGTAACCACCGTCATTTCTCTGGTTTATTGGTGATTATTCGTCGCACCCTGATTTTATTATTGCTATTGGGCGCGTGGGGATTTTATCTTGCCCTCGATAGCATTCCTTCTCTGTCTGCGATTGGCTTTCTTTCTTTTTCGGCGATTACCCAATTTGCCCCAGCTTTGCTTGGCGGAATGTACTGGCGAGATGGCAATCGCAAAGGCGTTTATGTGGGGTTAGCGGTTGGGTTCACCTTGTGGCTTATCACTCTCATGAGCGCAACACAAATGCTCGCTGGGGATGCGCAAAATAACGTTTTATTATGGTTGATCACTCCGCCCTCATGGTTATATGAGCTGGGAATGAGTCGCGTCGATTGGGGAATGCTACTCAGCGTATCACTCAATACGCTGTGTTATGTTGTCGTATCGTTAGTGACTCGCTCAAGCTTAAGTGAGCGCTTACAAGCGGCTTCATTTATTGGCACGCCACTGCCTGAAAATGAAAACATGAGCCTCTACCAAAGTCGGGTTACGGTGGCTGAGTTAGAAATGCTTGCGGCGCGTTTTGTCGGACGTTCCCGGGTGCGCAGTGCTTTTGCTCAGTTTTGGGCTCAGCAAAACGTCAGTTTAATGCCTAATCAACAAGCGCCCGCAGGATTGATTCGCCATACAGAACGTGTGCTAGCGGGGGTTTTTGGTGCTTCTTCGGCTAAGCTAGTCCTGACTTCGGCTCTACAGGGCCGAAAAATGCAGTTGGAAGAAGTGGCGACCATCGTTGATGAAGCCTCTGAGCTGTATGATTTTAGTCGGGGTTTGCTACAAGGCGCGATTGAGCATATCGGACAAGGGATTGCGGTAGTCGATAAACAGCTTAGGCTAGTGGCTTGGAACCAACGTTATTTAGAGTTGTTTCATTTTCCTGCAGGGTTAATCCAGGTTGGGCGGCCGATTGCCGATATTATTCGTCATAATGCTCAACAGGGATTATGTGGGCCGGGTGATCCTGAAGATCATGTTCGAAAGCGCGTCGAGTATTTACAACAAGGTTCAAGACATACCTCATCTAGAATGCGCAGTGATGGGCGAGTGATTGAAGTGCAAGGCAATCCGATGCCCGGTGGTGGGTTTGTGATGAGCTTTAGTGATATCACGGTATTTCGCAATGCTGAACGTAACTTAAAAGAGGCCAACGAACACTTGGAAGAGCGAGTGGTTGAGCGGACGCGAGAGTTAGAAAAACTAAACCAACAGTTGGTTGTCGCCACTCAAAAAGCAGAGCGTGAATCACAATCGAAATCGCGTTTCTTAGCCGCGGTGAGCCATGATTTAATGCAGCCATTAAATGCGGCTCGTTTATTTGCATCGTCTTTATCTGAAGTGGCTAAAGAGCAAGAGTCTCAACGGTTAGCGCATCATATCGAAAGCGCGCTTAGCGCTGCGGAAGATTTAATTGGTGATTTACTGGATATCTCACGTTTAGAGTCGGGTAAGTTAGATATTCATCAGCATACGTTTCCAATCCATAGCATGTTAACTCATTTACAGGCCGAGTTTAGTGCGTTGGCTAAGCAGCAGCAGGTACAATTTCATATGGTGCCGTCTTCGTTATATGTTCAGTCGGATCCGAAGTTGCTGCGTCGCGTCATTCAAAATTTTCTCACTAATTCTTTTCGCTATAGTCCGCAAGGACGAGTCGTACTTGGGGTGCGCCGCAGTCAAACCATGGTGCGTATCGAAGTATGGGATAACGGTTTTGGGATTGCTGAAGATAAACAGCAGGAAATTTTTGAAGAGTTTAATCGCGGTGGGCAGATTCGTTCTGATCAAGGTCTCGGCTTAGGTTTAGCGATATCAAAAGGCATTGCTCAGGCATTAGATCATGCTATTACCATGCGTTCTTGGCCAGGCAAAGGCAGCGTTTTCTCGCTTACTTTACCTCGTTCGCAAGCGATCTCTGTACCAACGCCTAGGCTGAAAGCGACGGAAACGTTATCTGATCTGAGCTATCTGCGAGTGTTATGCGTTGATAATGAGCCGGATATTTTAGTCGGGATGCGACAATTATTAGAGCGTTGGGGCTGTGAGGTAAAAACCGCCGTTGATTTGTTGTCAAGCTTGCAAGCATTAGAACAGCAATGGGTTCCTGATGTTATTTTATCCGACTATCGACTCGATCATGGCCGAACCGGCTTAGAAGTTTTGCAACAGTGCCGCTTAAGGTTAGGCGATTGTTTTTTTGGGGTGATCATCAGTGCTGATCGTAACCCAGACATTGTCGAAGGCATTCAAGCTGGAGGCTTTGGTTTTATGGCTAAGCCAATCAAACCTTTGAAATTGCGTGCTTTATTGAATCAGTGCCGATAAATCATCCTACCCCTGAGTCGTCGGGGGTAGGATGAGTTGACGGAGTGCTCGCGCTACTGGTCGCTATTGATCGTTAATGGCCAACCAATGTCGGTTTGACGGTTAGCTTCCAGTTCCAATTCACTACGAGTGAGCGGATTGTCTTGTAACCACTGTTGATTGATGGTTAACGTTAAATTATCGCCTTGCGCCTCAAGCTGCACTTCAGGCTCTAAGGCCGGATGACGTCGGTGGCTGAGCAGCACCGCCAAACGCAACAAACGTAATAAGCGTTTTCCCGTGGTTCCAGAAAGAGCATGTTGCTCGGGTAGTGAGGTCAGTTGTTCTCGGTAACGACGGGTGATCTCGGCTAAATATTGTTTTTGCGCACGGGTGTAACCGGGTAAATCGAGATGTTGTAGCAAGTACGCGCTGTGCTCGCCCCCTTTGCGAAAATCAATCGCTAAACCAATTTCATGCAATTGTGCAGCACTGCGTAATAACATTTCCGCTTGTGGTTCAGGAGCCCAGCTCTCTCCGCCACACTGGGCAAGCAGTCGACTGGCGAGAGTGGCCACCTGTTGAGCGTATTGACGGTCAATCTGATAGCGTTTTTGGATGCTTTGAATGGTGCGAGCGCGGATGTCTTCTTGACGAAGAGTCTCGACCATCTCATAGACTAACCCTTCACGTAATGCGCCACCGGCCAGTGTCATGGCTTCAATATTGAGTGACTCAAAAATAGCGATTAAGATCGATAAGCCGCTCGGAAAGACTAAAGCACGTTCTAAAGTTAAACCTTCAATATCCAATTCTTCAAGGTGATCCGCTAGCATCGCCTGCTTTTGCAAGCGTTTGAGTTTCGGGAGGGTGATGATCTCATCCATCCCTTGCGCCAACATGATCTCTTGTAGCGCTTGAACGGTACCACTGGCTCCGACGCAGACATTCCAACCCAATTGGCGATAAGTATCCAATATGGGGTCTAGCATTTGCTTTGCCGCATAAATGGCATTGTTAAAGTTACTGGTATTGAGTTGGCGATCTTTAAAATGTCGCTCTAACCACGTAACACAGCCCATTTTTAAGCTGGTTAACGCATTAGCTTCAAACCCTTCACCAATAATCAACTCTGTGCTAGCACCACCAATATCAACCACTAATCGCCGACCCATACCCCCAGAGGTATGAGCTACACCTTTATAAATGGTTGCCGCTTCTTCTTCTCCGGTAATAACTTCGATAGGGTGACCTAAAATGGCATTTGCTTTTTGCAAGAATTGCTCAGCATTGATTGCCGTGCGTAGCGTCGCGGTACCGACAATCTTAATGTGTGGTGCGGGAATATCTTGTAGGCGCTCGGCAAACAAACTTAAACAATCCCAGCCACGCTGCATCGCTTCTTGACTTAATGCATTCTGTTCATCCAATCCAGCAGCTAAGCGAACCTTACGTTTAATTTTCGCTAGGGTTTGCACACTGCCATCGACGTGACGAACCACCAACATATGAAAGCTGTTAGAACCTAGGTCGATAGCCGCATAGAGCGGTGAAGAAGTGTGGTGACTCATAGATAAATTACGAATCCTTTTTCGGTCGTGGTGCACGTGGACGACGTTGTGGCTTTCGGTTACCTGAACGTGATCCTGTGGTGTTAGTCCGACGTTGCTGCGATGAAGAACGCAGAGTTAATGGCTTAGGTAAATCGGTCAATAGCGCGGTTGGATCGTAATCCGACATCGGAATCGAGTGCTCAATATACTCCTCAATCGCAGGTAGATTGACGGCGTACTCTTCACAGGCAAAACTGATCGAAGAACCACTTTCTCCCGCTCGACCTGTTCGGCCAATACGGTGGACATAATCTTCGCTATCGTCAGGTAAATCATAGTTAAAAACATGAGTCACTAAAGGAATATGCAATCCACGAGCAGCAACATCGGTAGCGACCAAAATGTCCAATTCACCTTGGGTAAATTGTTCTAAGATACGTTCACGTTTTTTCTGGGGTACATCACCAGTCAGTAGACCCACTCGATGTCCGTCAGCGGCTAAACTTCCCCAAACCTGTTCACAGCGATGTTTAGTATTGGCAAAAACAATCGCTTTATCTGGCCATTCTTCTTCAATAATGGTTTGTAAAAGGGCCATTTTATGTTCATTTGAAGGGTAGAACAGCTCTTCTTTAATGCGGTGGCCGGTTTTTTGGGTCGCTTCCACGACCACATGCTCTGGATTATGCATGTGCTCAAAGGCCAGTTCCTGAACACGATAAGACAACGTGGCAGAAAAGAGCATATTGAGACGTTCTTTAGGCTCGGGCATACGGCGGAATAAGAAACGGATATCTTTAATAAAGCCTAAATCAAACATCCGATCGGCTTCGTCCAACACAACGGCTTGAATATGGTTAAGGTTGAACGCTTTTTGTTTATAGAAATCGATGATACGTCCGGTGGTACCGATTAATACATCGACGCCTTCTTGAATTTTAGCCAGTTGCTTATCGTAGCTTTCACCACCATACGCTAGCGCGGTTTTTATGCCCGTGGTAGCAATTAATGATTCTGCATCGTTATAAATTTGAATCGCTAATTCACGCGTCGGGGCCATGATGATGGCGCGAGGCTGGTTAGGTTTTCGTCCTTCCGCTTCAGGGGTCGTCAGTAAGTGATTGAAGGTAGCAGTAAGAAACGCAAGGGTTTTACCAGTGCCCGTTTGGGCCTGGCCTGCAATGTCTTGGCCGGTGAGCAGGACCGGCAACGCCAAGGCTTGGATCGGGGTACAATATTCAAACCCTTTTTTATCCAATCCTTCAATGACTTGCGGGTGTAAACCGAAGTCGGCGAACTTTTGCTCTGTGATGTGTGTCTTTTTCATTGCTATAGAATATCAGCTTACACTTGCAATACGGAAGTAAATACATTCCAATAGAGCATCTAATTTACTGGTTGTTATGCAATCAGTTCAGAAAAACACATTGGAGTGGAAGATGAGTGATAAAATTTTGCAGCTTTCTGATGAAAGTTTTGAGAACGATGTGATCAAAGCTGCAGGCCCGGTTCTAGTCGATTTTTGGGCAGAATGGTGCGGACCATGTAAAATGATCGCCCCGATTCTTGATGAAATCGCTGAAGAGTACCAAGGCAAACTCACTATCGGTAAATTGAATATCGACCACAATGCAGGAACGCCACCTAAGTTCGGTATTCGCGGTATTCCTACCCTTCTTTTATTCAAAGATGGTAGTGTTGCAGCAACTAAAGTTGGCGCGTTGTCTAAAACTCAATTGAAAGAGTTTTTGGACGCCAATCTGTAGCGCAAAGTGTAAAACCGCACCTCACGTGCGGTTTTCTTTTGCAAAAAACATTTTCTAGACTACGCTTATTTTTAGTGTTAGTTTATCGCACGTTAATTAAACAAGTGTTCACTTCTTGGTCAATCCTGAGACCAAATCCATCTTAACTAGAAAATAGATCCTATTTTGACTAAACAAGTATCCACCACAATGAATCTAACAGAATTGAAGAGCAGACCTGTGTCTGATCTTGTGAAACTTGGTGAGAGCCTAGGCCTTGAAAACCTCGCGCGTCTAAGAAAACAAGACATCATCTTCGCTATCCTTAAAGCACATGCAAAAGGCGGTGAAGATATTTTTGGCGACGGGGTCTTGGAAATTCTTCAAGACGGTTTTGGTTTCTTACGCAGTGCAGACAGCTCCTACTTGGCTGGCCCTGACGACATCTATGTGTCACCGAGCCAAATTCGTCGCTTTAACTTGCGCACGGGTGACTCGATTGCTGGGAAAATCCGTCCACCCAAAGAAGGTGAACGTTACTTCGCACTGCTTAAAGTGAACACGGTTAACCACGACAAACCTGACAACGCCCGCAACAAAATTCTTTTCGAAAACTTAACACCTTTACACGCTAATGAACGCATGGTGATGGAACGTGGTAATGGTTCTACGGAAGACATTACTGCTCGAGTTCTTGATCTTGCCGCTCCGATTGGTAAAGGACAGCGTGGTTTGATTGTTGCTCCGCCAAAAGCGGGTAAGACCATGTTATTGCAAAATATTGCCCAGAGTATTGCTAACAATCACCCTGAGTGTGTTTTGATGGTATTACTGATTGATGAACGCCCAGAAGAAGTCACGGAAATGCAACGCCTTGTTAAAGGTGAAGTGATTGCTTCTACCTTTGATGAACCAGCATCGCGTCACGTACAAGTGGCTGATATGGTAATCGAAAAAGCCAAGCGTTTGGTTGAGCATAAAAAAGATGTCGTTATCTTACTCGACTCCATTACCCGTTTAGCTCGTGCTTACAATACGGTTGTCCCTTCATCAGGTAAAGTACTAACGGGTGGTGTTGACGCTAACGCTTTGCATCGTCCTAAACGTTTCTTTGGTGCCGCGCGTAATGTTGAAGAGGGAGGCAGCTTAACCATTATTGCTACCGCTCTTGTCGATACAGGCTCAAAAATGGATGAAGTGATTTACGAAGAATTTAAAGGGACAGGTAACATGGAACTGCACCTTAATCGTAAAATTGCTGAAAAACGCGTCTTCCCAGCGATAGATTTTAACCGTTCAGGTACGCGCCGCGAAGAGTTGCTCACGAAGACGGATGAGCTGCAAAAAATGTGGATTCTACGTAAGATTGTTCATCCAATGGGTGAAACTGATGCGATGGAATTCCTGATTGATAAGTTGGCAATGACCAAAACCAACGATGAATTCTTTGATGCGATGCGCCGTCAATAAAGTGAAGTAAAATCCTCTAAAACACCACACTATTAGCGTGGTGTTTTTTTTTTGGAAAAATCCAACCTCGTACGCTGATTTTAACTAAATAGACAAAGAGATGTTGGAAAGAGCGCTGAAATAAAGCGCTTTTTTGTTATACTAAGTTCAAGGTAATCAACGACAAGAAAGCTTATGAATTTTAAGGATTTACGTGATTTTATTGACTATCTTGAACAGCGTGGTGAGTTAAAACGCGTTGCTCATCCGGTTGATCCTCATTATGAAATGACCGAAATCAGTGACCGTACACTGCGAGCGGGCGGACCAGCGCTGTTATTTGAAAATCCAATTGGCTATGACTTGCCAGTATTGACCAATTTATTTGGTACTCCCGAACGTGTTGCCATGGGGATGGGCCGAGAAAGTGTACAGGATTTGCGTGAGGTTGGTAAATTGCTCGCTTATCTTAAAGAGCCTGAGCCTCCGCGAGGTTTTAAAGATGCCTTAGATAAGCTGCCCGTTTTCCGGCAAGTACTTAATATGCCCGTTAAGCGTTTACGAAAAGCACCATGCCAACAAATCATCTGGCAGGGTGATGAGGTTGATTTAGATAAAATCCCAGTCATGAGTTGTTGGCCTAATGATGTCGCACCTTTATTAACTTGGGGATTAACGATTACTCGTGGCCCCAATAAAAAACGTCAGAACTTAGGCATTTACCGTCAACAAAAAATTGCTAAAAATAAAGTTATTATGCGTTGGTTAGCGCATCGTGGTGGTGCACTCGATCTGCGAGATTGGATGGAAACACATCCGGGAAAGCCTTTTCCTATTTCGGTCGCTTTTGGCGCTGATCCTGCAACGATTCTTGGTGCGGTTACTCCGGTGCCTGATACGCTATCTGAATATGCTTTTGCTGGTTTATTACGTGGTAGCAAAACAGAAGTGGTTAAATCGGTGAGTAATGACTTAGAGGTCCCTGCGAGTGCTGAAATTGTCCTTGAAGGTTATATTGACCCTAATGAGTTTGCTGACGAAGGACCTTATGGTGACCATACCGGTTATTACAATGAAGTTGAGCGTCATCACGTCTTTACGGTTACTCATGTAACTATGCGCCAACAACCGATTTACCACAGTACTTACACCGGACGCCCACCTGATGAGCCTGCCGTACTAGGGGTTGCATTAAATGAGGTGTTTGTCCCGATACTACAAAAACAGTTTCCTGAAATTGTTGATTTCTATTTGCCTCCGGAAGGTTGCTCGTATCGCATGGCGATAGTCACGATTAAAAAACAATATCCAGGTCATGCTAAGCGAGTAATGATGGGAGTTTGGTCGTTTCTCCGTCAATTTATGTATACGAAGTTTGTGATTGTCTGTGATGAAAGCGTTGATGCTCGAAATTGGTCGTCGGTCATTCAAGCGATGTGTGAGCATATGGATCCGGTTCGCGACAGTTTGATGATTGAAAACACCCCCATCGATTCGCTAGATTTTGCTTCGCCGGTGGTGGGGTTGGGTTCTAAAATGGGCTTAGATGCTACTCGTAAATGGCCAGCAGAATCAGTCAGTGATAAACCCAATCCATCCAATACCTTTGCATCGTTAACAGAACAGGACATTACGGTTTTTAAAGAGCAGTATCCACAAGTGATCGATCTGTATTTGCCTGAAAGTGCTCACAATCAATTTGCGCTCGTGGCAATGGAAAAAGTCCAAGCTGGACAATCTCAACGGATACTTGAAGCGGTATGGCAGTTTTTATCTCAGTTTGCTCACGTTAAATTTGTGGTACTTTGTGATGATGATGTTAATGTTCGTGATTGGAATGATGTTATCTGGGCGATTACCACCCGTATGGATCCTGCACGTGATACGGTGAGCGATAAGAATCACAATACCTTTGTCAGTCAGTTAGGTTTCGATGCCACTAATAAATTTGCTGGAGAAGTCGCGCGTGAATGGGGGACTCCGATTAAGAAGGATCCTCAGTTAGTTGCTAAAGTCGATCAAATGTGGCCTTTGTTAAAGATCGATTAACCTATCGTCTGCGTATTTGTCAGGCCTGGTTATCAAACATTCATTATTTTTATCGGTGAAGTCAGTCATCACCTCAGCAAGGATGCCTACCAAGAAAAGGTCGCTGGGGTAAAAGGTGACTGGCTCAGTCTTTTTACGTCATATAGCACTTACTTTGGTTAAGTAAGGAAGAGGAAGTCATGACCATTCAATGTAAAGTGAAGTTGATTCAGCCTTTGGCCAATCATACCTATCAGATTTTACTGCAACCGACTACACCAGTTGCTTTTAAAGCCGGCCAGTACCTTATGGTGGTAATGGGTGAAAAAGATAAGCGGCCTTTCTCAATAGCCAGTAGTCCATGCCGTGATAATGGAGAGCTGGAACTTCATATTGGCGCTGCCGAACATAATGCTTACGCACAGGAAGTGGTGCAGGTTATGCAACAAGCACTTGAACAGCAAGGCGAAGTAACGATCGATGCGCCTCACGGAGAGGCATGGTTACAAGAAGATGCGAAACGACCATTACTCTTGATCGCAGGCGGCACAGGATTTAGTTATGTTCGCTCGATTTTAGATCGCTGTCTAGCACTGGGCAATATCACACCGATTTATCTTTATTGGGGAGCCCGAGATGAAGCGCAGCTCTATGCTTTGCAAGAGCTACAAACGATAACAGATCAATATGCCCATGTTCACTTTGTTCCTGTTGTTGAAAAAGCACCGGCAGAATGGTCAGGCAAAATTGGCAATGTATTACAAGCGGTGATGGCAGATTTTGACTCATTAGCAGAATTTGATATCTATATAGCCGGTCGATTTGATATGGCGGGTGCAGCGAGAGATCAATTTACCCAACATAAACAAGCAATCAGCGAGCGGATGTTCGCCGATGCTTATGCGTTTATATGAGAAAAGACATCGATTGATTAAAACACGTACAGTAATGTTCAATAATTGGTCGCTTGTACGTTTTTTAAAGATATTTTGATAAAAAGCACTTGCCAAGCCAAACGAACTCCCTATAATGCGCCCTCACTGACACGGCAGACGCCGCAAGGCTTCAGGCAGTGTTGGTTGAGGGAAAACTTCTAAAAAAGAAAATTTGAAAAAGTGTTTGACTCTTCAAATTAACTCGCTAGAATTCACCTCCGCTTCGAAGCTCAACGAGAGATTCGCAAGCCAGCTCTTTAACAATTTAAACCAATCAATCTGTGTGGGCACTCGTTGATGATAATCAAAATGCTTAGCAATAAGCACTTCGGTTTCAATGAACTGAGTGACCAAATTGATAGGGCTTTTAGCACTATCGGCACAGTCAATTCATTATCGTTCTGTTGGA
>NZ_WXWI01000009.1:0-70093 GCF_009904895.1 Vibrio sp. V31_P5A7T61 | reverse complement strand
GTTTGGATTTTTCATCAGCTTTTTTGATAAATCTGCGAATCTTCTACTTCGTGCGGTCCGCATTGAGCCCGTACATGATCTTGATGTAAGTGCGTCGGAGGAAGACTTACACCATATTATTACCAATTCTCGTGAAAGTGGTGATATCCCTATCGAGCTATCGTTGATGATGGATCGCATCCTAGATTTTCCTGAACGAGATGTTGAGCACGCGATGGTGCCTCGTTCACAAGTGGACTGGGTTGAGCCTGATACCACACTGATAGAGTTGTTATCGCTGATGGCACAAGCACACACGCGCTATCCTGTCGTCAATGACGATGATGTGCCTATCGGTGTTGTTCATCTACCAGATGTACTTGCTCGCATCGATGCTGGCTATGTAGACGACACTGTGGAGTCAGTGATGCGCCCAGCTACTGTGCTACCAACGCTGATGAGATTGCCTGATGCACTTGAACAACTGGTGATATCTACCAATCAATTAGCTTGCGTTATTGACGAATACGGTGGTTTTGCTGGCGTATTGACGGTTGAAGATTTAGCGATGGAAATTGTGGGCGAAATTACCGATGAGCACGACGCGGACGACGGCGAAGCTGTGGTATCAGAAAGCGATAATGTATGGCTAATGGACGGTGACGTTCACATCGACGAAGTAGAGCGTACGATTGGTTACGACTTACCAAAAGATGATGTAGAAACGATCGCGGGGCTTCTGATTGCTAAACGTGGTGCGCTACCAACTGAAGGTGAAAAAGTTATCATCGAGTTACCTGTTGACCCGTCTGAATTTGCTTCTGGCGAGCTATTTAAGCGACATCTTGAGGTTAAAGTATTACGTGTGGAGCGGCACGTTCCAACAGAGGTGCGTGTGAAGCTTGTAGAAAATTCAGTTGAGGGTAAAGAATGATGACCGATCCGTTAATTGTAATCCTGATAACAACAGCCCTTATCATATTAAGTGGCTTCTTTGTAATTATTGAATTTTCGTTAATAGGTGCACGTCGCCACCGTCTTGAAGAAATGGCTGTGGAAAGCGCTTCAGCCCGCGCAGCTTTAAGGGGTATGAATGACCTGACGTTGATGCTAGCGGGTGCTCAATTGGGTATCACCTTCTGTACCTTTGCACTTGGCGCAGTCACCAAACCAGCAGTTGATCATTGGATTGGGCCAGTGTTTGTGGCAATGGGATTACCTGATTGGGCTGCCGATGGTGCGGCCTTTGGTATCGCACTTTTCGTAGTAACATTCTTACATTTAGTGGTCGGTGAAATGGCACCAAAATCCTGGTCTATTGCTCACCCGGAAAAATCTGCGCTTGCGGTTGGTATGGTAGCGCGTGCTTACGTATGGCCTTTACGTCCACTTCTGAACTGGATCAACCGTATCGCCAATCGGCTAGTAAAAGCATCTGGTGTTGAGCCAGTAGAAAGCGCGGCTGTAGGTGGGCAAGATATCAATACTATTCGCCAACTCGTGGAGCATTCCGGTAAAGTTGGTACACTGAAACCAAATATACAAAAACAGCTTTCTGGTCTCATAGATATGAGCTTAATTCCAATTGAAACCTTGGTAACTGAAGATCAAGTAATGGCGCATGTGGATGAGCATGCAACCGTTGCAGATGTTCGTACTCTTTCAATGGAATCTGGACACTTGCGCATTCTAGTATTCGGCAGTCAAGGCTTGAAGCCGCTTGTAGTTCATGTACGTGATACCTTGTTAGAACCTGCTGACAAACCTGCACGAGAAATTGCACGTAAGGCTTACGTCATAGACGCTAAAATGCCAATATACGAAGCACTGGCACGCATGCGGGAAGTGAGTGTGCAACTTGCTGTCGTAAGCAAAGACGATAAGATGATTGGCGTAGTCACGTTAGCAGATATTCTAAAACATGTTATGCCAATAAGAGAATAGCGGACTAATAATCGTGCAGATGTGGGACAAAACGTCCTCGAAAGCGATAATGTTTGAATTATAATGATGAAGCACTGGAAAACAAAAAGTAACAATTAGGAATGTAGTCATGTGGCAAGATATATGGAATACAGTGCTGTCGGAATTCTCCGATATCCCGGATGTGGCGCAACTTACACGTATCACATTGCGTCTTCTGGTTGCTGCAATCCTTGGCGGTTTATTGGGATATGAGCGGGCCCGGCATGGTAAGAGTGCAGGTGTTCGAACGCATATGCTGGTTGCCATAGGGGCCGCCCTCTTCGTTCTCATTCCTCAACAAGCAGGGGCATCAAGCGCAGATTTGAGTCGCGTATTACAGGGCTTGACTGCAGGTGTCGGGTTTCTCGGGGCTGGCGCCATAATAATGGGGACGAAAGAAGTAGAGACTCGGGGGCTGACTACAGCCGCAGGTATATGGGTAACGGCAGCAATCGGCATGGCTGCAGGAATGGGGCGAGAATCGACCGCTGTTTTGAGCACTCTTATAGCACTTCTCATCCTTTCTTTAGTTCCTTTGATTTACCGAGTTAGGGAAGGAGACGAAGAGTGACACGCGAGAATAAATGGAGCTGTTCAGCTAACAATTCACTCGAGCGGACCTGATCATTTAATTGATAAGGCAGGAAAGTCAATAACATGGGTAACCGAGGGAAATACGACACAAGAAACTAGCATAGAGAATGTCATTAAAGAGACATTGGCATATATGTTTCTGTTACCCTGTTAGTATTTTGCAGAGTCAGGTCAGAATGCATTATATTTGTAGTGATTCCATTACATTGGAATAAGCTGGTCTACTATAATTTTCCTAATTCCAAACCAGTATGTTAGGGGGAATGCTCTATCTCATTTTTTTTGTCCAGAGGTGTGCCTGAGCCGCTCACGGCAAACACACCGTTGCCCCATAGGGTTTAACTTAAATGCTCAGCCGTGGGGCACACCTAAGAGTTTTAGATACTTTTTCTCAAGATAACTAATCGTGAATCGTTAAAACTGCCTTACATTGGCAGCAAAATGATTTTCTCACGTAAGATCGTCGATTTAGACTCGATAATCTCAATAGCAGATTGAACTTAGTCTAATGGAATAGTTTCAATTATTAACACCTTTCAGAAATTGTGATAAAAATCACGCGCATGTTTTGTTTCTTAACCTACCTTTAGATGCGTCAGATTTTTACGCACTTATATGCATACTTTCCATTTTAAGAAACGCTAGGTAAGGAAATAAAAATGAAAGATTTAAAAAGTATTCAAAGCTATATCGAATCACTAGAGCTGGCAAATCTTGACTCAGCTATAGTTCCAAAGAAAGCAGCTCGCAGAACTACAGTGGTTAGGCAAGAAGACAAAGAATCAGCAAATGTTAGTGCTAACTCTGTTGTTTCTTTTACTAAAGACTTACCCGAACAACTAAAATCCGATGTATTAAACTCCACTCTTTTTGCACAACTAGCCGCCACAGCTAAGTTTAACCCTGAAAAAGAATCTATTGAGTGGTACAAAAAATACAATGAAGTTCTAAATAATATTGGCTGGAATTTTTCTAGTTGGGATTATTCACAAATACAAACGTCTAGTAAAGGTTTTGAAATATCTAAAGAAGTTATCAAACTAATACAGAAAGTAGATGTTTCTGCTGCAGGTATGATGAGCGCGGTTCTCGAGTCATTGTCCTCTAAGGATAATGAAGATGCTGCAAATCTATTTGATAGTGTCTCCAATCCCAAAGAAGATGCGAACTTCCAGATCGGCCCCTGTACTTACAGTGGAAACAATGTTGTTATGACCTCAGCCTGTATGTTTTTCAAGGCTACCGAACATGTACATCGATTCCTTTGGTTCACCTGGAAAGATACAAGTACGGAGCTTTGGGGGTCTGCACGGAAAGCCGAATTGGTTGATGATGTTTATGCACGTGTTCGTAATCAAATTATCGAAAAGCTCGGAGATAGAGCCGAGAAGTACGTTATGGATATTGAGCTTGGCGATTTCGCAACAATACTTGCAAAAAACATAGATCTGCTAGAAGAAGTAACTGCGTAGTTTTAATTTAACTACTAGTTAGTCAAAATGGCGCCTGCTGTAATGGCGTAATTAAAATTAAGGCCAGCAGAGTGTAGGATTATTTTTATACGCTGCTGGTAAATAAAGGCCAACAGTAATGATTGATTATAAATTAACTCGTCAAACACTATTACTAACCGCAGTAGTAACGCTCAGTGCCTGTAACTCTCTCAATACTGATGAGAAAATGCAAGCGATGGTACAGTCAACGTACCTTGGAACAACTGACTTTGCAGCGGGCACGGATTTTTGGAATGTAATCGGATCCACAGGGGATGATATCCCTGGCGACTACAGTTCCTGGATTCAGTTATACAGCGGTAAGTGTGGTACTCCTGCGCCAATGCAGAGCGCTACTGGACAAGCCTGTAGTTTCCGTCTCGTCGGTGGGCACGTTGTTACTGACCAAAATGCCCAATACCCTACGAAAGGCGATACGGTTTATATTGTACCTATTTGTCATTCGGAAAATATGAAACCCAGCCTTACAATGACGACTGCATCTAAAACCTGTGCCGTTAAACTTGGCTATAGACAGTAAACTGAAAGTGCGAGTAGTTCATTTTTCTAACGCCGCATAGACTCTTTTTCCATTAATTCGCATAACAAAGTTTAAGAGGGACAGCCAACGCGTGGCATTTTTATCATGCGTTGGTTTTGTGGTTACGATGCTATAAGGAAGCTTGGTAGGAGCGTTGTCAGCCCCTTAAACGGACGTTAGCCATTTGAAAGCTTGTGTGCTCAGAGTGATAGAATAGTATCACTTTAGTGTTTCTTTGGAGCAGCTCAAATGAAAGTAGAACTAGTGACGTCACTAAAACGTCAGGCCACTAAGATTCTTGCCGATCTTCATGATACTAAAGAACCAGTATTAATAACTGAGCACGGAAAACCGTCAGCTTACCTGATTGATGTAGACGATTATGAATTTATGCAAAATCGTTTAGCGATCCTCGAAGGTATTGCTCGTGGCGAGCGAGCTCTAGCGGATAGTAAAGTGGTCAGCCATCAAGATGTGAAGGACAGAATGTCAAAATGGTTGAAATAATTTGGACAGAGCCGGCTCTATCCGATCTGAATGATATTGCTGAATATATCGCGCTTGAAAATGTCGTGGCTACTAAAAAACGGGTGCAAACCGTTTTCGAAAAAGTTGAACGTTTGGTTGATTTTCCGGAGTCTGGACGTATTCCTCCAGAACTAGAGCACCTCAATTATCGTGAGGTCGTTGTAAATCCGTGTCGTATTTCCTACAAATATGATGATGAAAAGGTTCGTATTCTTTTTGTTATGCGTTCGGAGCGAGATTTGCGACGGTTGATGCTTACGAAACAGTAGGTTTGGTAAAAACGGCTAACAAACGCCTCAAGAAAGAAAAAGTTCACAAAGAGTTTTCGCATGATTTAGCGTAGGAAAGTCACTCGTAACATCATGCCATTTTTTATTTCCCCCTCATCGTCGTTTAACCATAAGGGGGAGCCTAATTAAGCTATTCCTTTTTCCTTTGCCCACTCAATCACTTTTTGGTACGAGCGTCGGCCCTTCATTCCCTCAATTGGTGGCGGGAAACCTAAGTTCTTCGTCCAGCGCCAAAGCGTTGGCTGGCTGATACCAAAAGTGGATTTTATTTCTTTATCGGTAATAAATGGTTTGAATTGATTATCCATGAGTTTCACCTTCTCGGTATTATTCAAGCATGATATGACTGGCGTTGAGTGCGTCATCGCCGCGATTTAGTCGTCACTACTGTGTGAATCAATAGCACCGTAATGTTCGAGCGCATCCTTCACGGTTTGTGCATACCACTGAGAGTTTTCCTTCATAGTTGGCACTCTTTTTCGATTAAGTTCTCGAGCTGCACCGGCGTAAGACTTTTCAGTTAAATAGGCCAACTCAACATGAAAGCGTACCGATGCCCAGTGCTGATAGCATTTTGCTTGGTAAGCTTTACCTCCGTTAGTGCCTTGGTGAACTCTTCTTGCATTGGTATGGTCGTTGTTTATTTCCATGGTCGTTACCTCAATAATTGTTTGAGCTTTTCTCGTCCCTTATCATTGTAGAAAAAGGTTTCGATTTGTTTGCTGCTGTTTGCTGCCTGACTTAGCCTCCATTGACCGTAATCTGCTGTTTTGAGGCGGTTGGCATTGGCTATCTTGCCGACTCTCTGTGCGGATATTCCTAGCTCTTTTGCTATATCGGTTGCGGAATAATGGCGATCGGTGATCACTGGCATATTGAAACCGGATTGAATGAGCGCATGAATTGATTGCTCACTCAACCTACATACAGCAAGAAGTGAAAGCGCGGTGTCTAGCGCACAATCTTCACAAAGTGATTCCGGTTTTGATGTAATAGCGTTTTTTTTGCAGTGGCTACATTGCATTGAGTGACCTCCCAGCGTTGATAGCAATGTAGCTAGTGGACCTTGCTAAAGCAGGGGCTGTCTTACCTGACTCCCATAATAAAGGTCACAAGGTGTAGGGTTAGAATAATGATCAGCAGCATTAAAGGTATGTTCATAGCGCTCTCCCATGGAACCAGCATAGGCTTGCCGCAAGGAGAGTGCAGGGACTGTCAAATTGATAATGCGTTAGCTAGCTTTTCTGAAACTCTTTCTGCGTCGTTCATCATGCAAGCTTCGCTTATGGTTTCACGCAACGTTGCAACGCGTTCGCGTAGTTCATTGCATTCCGCTTCTTTGCGTAGCGCGTAGTCGCGCAGTGTTTCGTCATCGCCGATGTCGGCAGGGACTGGGATTGAGATGATTTGGTCGTTCATAGTGCTTTACCTATGTTTGTAATTGCTGAGTGGATGCGGCCACGCTCTTGTTTGAGTTTGCCGATTTTTACTTTTAACTTGTAAGCTTCTTGGCAGTTAGCGCATCCGTAATTTAGGATTACTTCATCAAATCCAGAAAACTCAGTTGGATAAGCATAGCCATCGTTATAACCATCAACATTTTCACGGTCTTCTTTTACCCATCGATACGCAACATTGAAGCAGCTCTCATTACCGACCTTATCTTTTTCAAAGTCTTCATCTGGTGATGGGTGGCAGTGGAGCAAGTTGGCTTCACGCCGAGATTGGCATCCCTTTATTTCTTGAGATATTTCAGCGTGACGAACGGCGAGTTCGCGTAGTTTTTTATTCACGTCTTTCATCGTTCTGACTCCGTGATTTAATGACCGAAAACAGGCTTAAGTTCAGCTTCTAAGCGAGTATCCTTGCCCTTGCCAATGGCTTTGAGTTCGGTAACAAGGTAGGACTTTCCGTCATGTTGATAAGGGGTGCGGCGGGTATAGCAAATGTGAATGGCATCAATGGCTTTGTTGTTAAGCTCAGGGATTAGTCGGATTTTCATTTTTCAGACCTTCAATTTTCTTCATCAGATCTTCAACCTTGGCATGCGGACTTTCATCATCACCCTCCCAAGGAAACTCGCCGCTAAACCCCATTATTGGTTTTATAATGTTGATGTAACCTTTAATGGATAAGCGATCTAAATGCTTGCACTTGTGCTCTGATTCAATGATTTGTTTCTTTAGCAGATCCATATCGGAATCGGGTTCAATCCCTGCCTCTTGCATAGCTAGATAAATCGAGAGCATGTGATAAACAGCATTGGCAAATCGCTCAAATCCACCGATGACCTTGTGTCCTGATTTGGTGTGAGTAACTTCAAAACTCCCGAATTGAACCATTGTTACGCATAGACCGTTAACCCCATTAACAAAAAAGGCCGGAACATCAGCGCGGCCTTTTTCGGTTGGAATGTTTAGTGTTTTCATGCTGCCTCCCCAATCGACTCAAGATACTTATCAACGTTTTGGTGAATAACTTCGAACTCAATTACCCACACATAATCATTCGGGTTGCTTTGTCCGTAGATGCTTTCCCAAACGTGTTTAAAGCGCGGCCAGTTTTCAAATCCTTCTTTTTTGATTTGCTCTTCGCTCTTGCGTAGATCGTTTAGCTTCTCAATATGAACACCGGTGACCTTTAAAGTAAGTCGGTTTACGCTTCGGGGCATGTGGATTGATGGAGTCCATTTGCTTTCTGAGTCATCGCCACTTGTCGCTAAATAAATTGGCGTTCCTGTCGGTGGGCATGAGCAATGATCTGAGCACCCACACTCATCTGAATTATTGAATAAGCGAAATGTCTCACGAACATAAATCAAATCACCAACATTACCGAATGGGCAAAGCCCAGCAATAGGAGCAAAGCTAAGGACGGATACCTCACCGTTTTTCCCTCTTACCACAGGACCGTTCATTCCTCGCTCGTAGTCAACTTTAACAGGGCGACGCGTAACAGCCTTGCGCCCATCGAGAATCGCTTTCACCATTTCGGTATTGAATATCATCGGCTTTACTTTCATGCTGCCACCTGCTTATTCATCATTTCTAAGATAACGTTACCTTGTGCGATTAAATCATCACGGCTTAGGCGCTCTATTGGTCGGCGTTCCCATGCCCAAGACTTGTCAAAGATGACCACGGCAGAGGGGAAGCCTGCGGAGCTTGGCTTGTCTTTTTCTGTTTCTGGCACAAACCAATCAGGCGCTTCAAATCCAACACGACCTTTAATGAATTGGATAAAATCCGCATCTTCTGGCCACCAAGATTCTGACGTTGCTGCCTTGATAAGCAGCATGATTTTCGCGCCTTCATCACGCTGCTTTCGACACCATTCAATGATGTGTTCCATGCCTGTGATGGCGTTCTCGTCATCATCGAAACAGGGACGAGAATAGGGCGGGTTACCGTAGGCGGCGCTACCGCCAATCTTTCTTAAATCAGCGGCTAAGTTTTGGGTAAGAGCGTTATCGGCGGCGGTGTAGTAATTCGGTAAAAGGGTATTGCAATCGTCTGCGAAGACATCAATGACAATTGAGCCGAGACGAGCACTAAAGGTACTGAATAACCCCCAAGCAATTGCTTTTGGGGTTTGCCATTGATCGCCAATTTCCTTTAGTTTGTGGTTTGATCGGCTTTGGGTTTCGGCTAAAGCCTTGGCGTAGTGGTTCATTGGTCGTTACCTATGCTGCTTTTTGTTTAGATAATGGCTGCAAATTCGCTTCAACAAGCGCTTGAGCAACCGGAGGACATACCGCATTACCGCATCTTGCCACTTGGCTTGCTTTGCTTATTTTCTTGCCTTGTGAGTTATGAGTAATTTTGTAATCAGACGGGAAACCTTGAGCTGAAAATAACTCATGTGGCTCAAGCATACGCATACCGATATCAACAATTTGATACTGCTCACCGCGAACTGTGACTAAACCAAAACGGTCTTTTGTTGTTACAGTGCCGATTGGCGATTGAAGATCTTCACCAAAACTAGTGCCGTAATATTTGATAAGAAAGGCTCTAACTTCACCAAGGTGAAAACCACCGGCTGAAATGGTATGCAGCGGTTCATCTGTTGGGTGACCTACGTTTGTACCACGTAGTTTAACCATGTGGCTGGTAACTAGTGCTTGCGTATTTGCTGTGCCAGGTCTTTTTTGTTCGCCACCGGATGTGATGGTATGAACAGGACTATCAATCTCATATCCAACACTACCAGCTCTGAACTTTGTCATGAATGCCATAACTAGTGCGTTATGATCAGTCGTTGTAACGGTCGCTAATGGCTCTCTTAAATCTGAACCAGTAACGCCTGTGTAGTGCTTGGCAATAAATGCGCATTCGTCGTTAACAATGAAAGGCGAATCAGAACTAAAGACAAACTTTTCCAGCCCCTTGGCGATGCGCTCCATTGTTTTTTCGGCAAGTGGTTTTTTTCTTCCGAATATTGATTTAACAGGGATTGACCAGTCAATAATGTCTGCCGCAGTCGCGTAAGGGATTAATCCTGAGCCTTTCGGGCCGTGTGTGGGTGCTGGCCAATCAATCGGTTTGTTGTCATTTCTTGCTACTAAGAAGAAACGCTTACGAATGGTTGGCGCACCGTAATCGCAAGCGCTTAAAACTCGATACTCAACTTTATAGCCAAGCCCTTTTTCAAGTTTTTCATACGGAAAGCCCTCTCCTAGCGCATAGCGTATTTCTTCCCATGCTGGGTGTTCTCTTTCCAATCCAGTTGTTAGTGCCTTTACAAAGGCCTCGAACGTTTCCCCTTTACGCTCAGAACATGGTTTAAACTTGCCGGGCTCAACTTCAACAACTGGCCCCCAAGTCATAAACTCTTCAACGTTCTCAAGCATGATGATGCGAACCGGCACAAGTGCGGCCCACCGAATAGCAACCCAAGCAAGGCCGCGAATATTTTTATCAACGGGTCGATTACCCTTGGCTTTAGAGAAGTGCTTACAATCCGGCGAAAACCAAGCCAAACCAACCGGACGGCCTTCGCATGCTTCGGCTGGATCAACATCCCAAACCGACTCGCAATAGTGCTTAGTTTCTGGGTGATTCGTTTTGTGCATATCAATCGCTTCGGGATCGTGATTTATCGCAATATCAACGTGACGGTTGAGGCCAAGTTCCATGCCAGTGGATGCTCCGCCGCCTCCGGCAAAATTATCTACAACTATTTCGTTAGGCTGTATCATTTGGTCGTTACCTTAATGAAAGCCCTCTGTTGAGGGCTTAGACGATATTAGTAGGAGAATGAGCCGATAAACGTTGTAATGACGATGTCGTCATCAATAAACTGGCTGGTCAGTTTCTCTTTAAACTCTTCGCCCATTTCTTCTTCATGCTGTTCGAGCTTTTTGATACGTAGAATTAATGTTTCGTTGCCAATAGTGCTCATGCGTAGTTCAAAGTGGCGCTCATTTAATCCCAAATAAGGCTCACAAGAGAATTTAAACACCGCTGGCATGGGAAACTCTTCTTTAGTGCGAACAGCAATGGACTCGTATTCTGATTGATGGTGACTAAAATCATCTACGTTGGATTCGCGACCAGATTTAGCTTCGAATTTCATGTTACGCACTGCTGCAGAAGCCACGGAATTTTCAATAAGCTCACCCGTAGTTGAAAACACTTGGATCAGTTCGCTGTAATCTTCAATCCATTCAGCCAGCTTTTTCTGATTTAGGCGCTCCCCATTGATTTCTAGAAGTGCTTTATATGATGCCGTTTTACGCAGGTTTAATTTGGCTTGGTGCTTACAGTGACCGGGTTTCTGCATGGTTCCAATATCGAAGATCGTGATGGCTGACATGCGCTCCATCCCTATGAAACACTGATTACCCTCGATTTGAAACTCTTCATGGTACCGCACAAACTCAGCAATATTGCTCGTTTCCATGACGCCACGGAACAGGTTACGGTGTGGCATGAATTTTTCTAAATCGTGTATATTGAACGACTCAGGCAGGGCGGCAACTGGAAAGTCAGCTTTTGCCAATTGATTTAAAAACTCTTTCGCATTACCGGCTTCTTGGATTTGTTGAATGGCGGTTTTGTCCATACTCATGGTTTTTCTCTCTTTACTATTCAGGGGGAGGGGTTAACGTACTTCGCGAAGCTGTTTGGAATCATCAAAGATGAGCTGGCCGCGAATATCTTCTTTGGGGCGATCGTAGGTAAGCTTGCCGCCTTTACCTACAAATGCGATTGAGGTGTACTGAAAATCTTCATTTTTAGTACCAAAACCTGTCTTGGGTTCTTTCACCGACATGTTGACGGTAATTTCTACCATTTCATTATTGGTACCCATGGGTTTTAGTTTTAAGTCGATTTTCACATTGCCTTGTTTATCACTGTACGAGACAGCTCGTGCAACGTTCGATAGAGCTAAACCGACAACGTTAGAAATAACCCCGCCATCGAGCTCTTGCATTAGCTTTGGAAAATTAGTCGTACGATCCTCAATGCTGAGGTTCCCTGATTCGGATTTGGACATAAAGCGCCTCTCTATTTAGTGAACGGTGATACACAGAAAGAGGAAAGAGATGTTCTTCGCCTCCCTTCTTTCTAAAATTTGGTCGTTACCTTACTTAAATGACTTGGTAGCCCATGGTTTCAAGCCAAGCTGCGGCTTTCTCGTAACCAATGGCGCTAAGTAGGAGTTCTGTATCAAAATGTTCGGCGGCATCATCTTCTGAAATGGAGTTGATAACATCTTGAACCGGAACTCCTTCGGCGATCACCTCAATACCATGGTGGGTTACCTTGTCGGCGGTGAATGAAAGTTTTGTTTTAGGCATGGCTGTATTTCTCCATTAATCTGCGAGCGCTGTATAAGGCGTTACGTGATAGCTCTGCTGAAAGTAGAGATTTTAATGCTGCGACTAGCTCTGCTTTATCCGATTCAGATTGCTCGAGCTTATTCGCTAGGTTGGCGATAATGTCTTCATTGCTCATTACAACTACCCCCACGCAATAACTAAGCCCATATCAACAAATTGAAGCTCTTTGTAATAAAGGCTAACTTTGAATCCGTTTTCTCGAAGAACTCGCAAGGCATCTTTCTCGGCTTGTGACAGTGAATTTTCATCGTAAAGCCACTGGGCATAAGGCAGTTCGCGAATCGTAATTTGCTTGGCCTTATTGTTTGCTGCGGATAAGATTTTATCTTCAAGAAAAGAAAGATAATCGGACGTATCTGGGCCGCTAAGGGCATAGGCTTCTTTTGCGGTGATCATTGGTCGTTACCTCCACTCAGGGGCTAGCCCCTAAGTTGATTTAAAAAGAAAGCCACTAAAAAAAGTGGCTTGGTTTGACTAGGAAGCTTCAAGCATTTCCATTGCTTCGCTGTATCCATCCCAGTTATCAACACCGGCAGCGAATAGGGCATCGAGTAAATCTGACTTACGTACAAGCTCGTCATATTCACCGGTTGTGATAGTGATGGTTGCTTCTGGGTTTGCTTTCTCATCAAGTAGAATACTCATCGTTGATTTGAAAGGCTTTACCTCTGCGCTTTCGGCTTCGGCTAACACTTTTCTAGCCGCTTCTAGTCGATTTTCTGATGGAGCTTGCGGAACCTCAGCTATTGCTTTATCAACGGCAGAGTCTTTCGCTTGCTGCTGAGCAAGGGCTTGGGCCTTTTGGCGCTCTTCCGCTTCTCGCTCTTTGCGCAGCGCTTCCGCTTTTTGCTCGGCCTCTGCTTTCGCTTTGGCTTCCTCTTCTTTACGGATGCGATCGCGTTCTGCTTGAAGACGTTTTTCTTCGGCATCTTTGTGCTCAGCGATACGCAATTTAACGAGCGTTGCAAAGTCTTCCGGTGCTTTAAAGGCAATTTGCGCCCAGTCGTTAAACAAGAAGCGGTGCTCACCATGTTGATTGATGATATCCAAGTTAGCTTGAACCCCATCTTTTAGTTCAGACAGTGCAACTTTTGCTTTGGCTAGCTCGTCATTGATGGCGCTCTGCATGCTTTCTATGTTGCGCTTACCTTTAATGGCCGCAGCAAAGTCAAACTTAACGTTAAATGGCGCGTTGTACTTTGTTGATGCTTCATTAATAAGTTGCTGAACTTCGTTTTTTGCACTGAGAACCAACTCAGTTTTGATTTCCTCTTTGCGAGACTTAACTTGTTTATCGAGCGCTAAACGAGCTTGGCGAATGTTCTCACTGATAAAGCCAAGGTCTTTTACGAAGCTATCAATGCTTTCTACTTCACCGAGAACCTGCTGAGACATTAGCCCAAGTTTATCTTCTGCCGACTTAAAGACCTTAACCATGCTTTCTGCGTTGGCAAAGTCTTGGTCTGTCTCTAGCTTTTTCTTAGACTGTTCGACCAGTTCTAGCGCTTTAGCTTTGTACTCATCTAGGTTACTGATGATCGCAAGGCCGTTCATTTTATAGGTGACGGCGGGTAAATCTTGAATAACCTCAGCGGTGACCACTGGCTTGCTTTCCTGAGTGATTTCACCGCTTGCTAGCTTTTGCTTGTACTCTACTAAGTCAGCCTTGAACTGCTTTAAACCTGAAATCATCCAGCTTTGTACTGCTTCGTCAGGTCGGTAATCCATTTCGTGCCAATTTTGCTCGGTACCATCACTGGCAATGAATTTGCAAAGCGCTGCGCCAGATAAAATTAACTGCTGCTCCATTTGAACAACATAGTGTGTATCTAGGCTTTGCTCTGCAATCTTGGCGATCAGCTTGCTGTTTGGGGATTTATGCTCGAAAGCTACATCGCCATCCATGGTTAAGCCATCCAGTGAAGCGAGTAGGGTAAGCCCTTCACACTCACCGGTAATGGTCGCTGGATAAAGCTCCTCACCGAGTTTGCCTTCGAGAATTGGACGGGCCATTTCTTCAAAGCGGTGACCATCGGCAAAGATTTTCTCTTGATAACTACTGATTTCAGGCTTAATGCCGGTGGCTTTCTCATGCATCAGTTGATCGCGAGTTTTGTATGGTGAGCAACCAAGGGCTGCAGAGACTTCTGATGCAGTGAAATCAACCGTGTCACGAAGAGCATGCCAGGCATCGGTGCCTTGTTGAACGTTATGAAATTGGATATTAGTGACTTGCATGGTTACTCTCCCACAACTTGTTGGATTTGTTGCTTCATCTCATCGGTAAGAATGGCTTTTGATTCCACCATTGAAATGATGCGTTCAGGCGTATTGCGTCCCGCCTCGATCATGGATTTCCATTTTGGGAAGTTTTTGTCGAAATCTTCCTGTGAGTAAAATGATGGTTGTTTTTCAGGGGTAACATCACGCTCAGTCGGCCTGCTATCAACGGGCTCTAGCTCGTCAGGCGTATAAACACCGAGAATGACGTCAGGGCAGTAGCGTCTTGCCCATTTTTTAACGGCAACATAAGTGATTTGTTGCTGTGGGTCAGTAGCCCATTGCGTAGAGTTTCTAGGCCAGCATTGCTTTAGAAGTACATCAATACTTCTTGGTTTGCTTTCACCTTTCATTGTTGCGTAGACTTTAACACCAATACCATCTTCATCTTGCGGACTCCAAGAAGGCTTGGTGTATTTGCCATTTGGCCCATCGACAACGTTAAATTTGCCAATAACGTTTTCCCATGGCCCGAAAAACTCGAACTCTAGGCGATCTTCAGTCGGGGCAATAGAGGTCACCACGGCATTTACTAGCTGGCCTTCGTAACCTAAATTTCCATGCACAATATGCGTTTTTTGCGCCACCGCGTATGGGTTCATTCCCCATTGCATGGCCTGCATTGATACAGCAAGACAGTCGCCCACATTGCCAGCCAAGTGTCTAGGAACGGTCACTTTTGAGCTGGCCATCATTTCTGCCAATCGGCATAAATGGGTGAGTGTATCGCCGTTCATCCATGAGTCAGGGCGAACAGAAACGCCGTGGTTTTCCTGCGAAACTTGTAAGTCATTCATTGGTCTTTACCTTCAATTTAAATTAGCTATCTGACGTAGCTCAAACTGAGCGATTTGTTGCTCTGCGATTTGGTCGTTGATTTTTTCACGGTAGGTATGGATAACTTTTTGCTTATTGATTTCTATGTACTTCTCAAGCAGTTCGTTGAAATGCTCTTGGTACGTTTCAAGTGCAATGAGCTTATGGCTACTCATCATGGGTTCGAACTGGACGGTTAGGATGTTACGAGTAAGCCCATACATCATTTTTCGGGGAAGATCTTGCTCGTACATCCAATCCACAAAACCACTTAACGAGAGTCCACAAAACTCACGGTTAGATTTAAGTCTGGTTAAGCCGTCATCAATGAAATGATTGAGTTCTTGTTCTTGCTCTTCGGGTACTAGATTTAGAGTTTTCACGATGTTATTCTCCTTTGCGTTGGGGCTTCTTGGTCGTTGCTCCAATCGCCAGTGGACAGTGTTCATTGGTCGTTACCTTCAAACCGCCTAGGCGGTTGGAGTGGGTTTCTTGGTCGTTATCCGCTCCCCGATAGCCCCGCTTATGCGGGGTTTTTGGTATAGGTAGGTTAGTGGTTAGATAAAGGGGCCGTTTAAGCTAATGCACGCATTTTGAAAACAACCTCTCGTTCCCCAGCCCCCGCTTTTGCAGTAAATGGCAGCTATCTGAGGTTGCTTTCAAAATGACTACTTTCGATAGTTACTCGTCAATTTTTCCCGATGATCATAACGGTTACTAATCAAGAGAATGCTTTGATGTGAGTGAAGGCCTATATTAAAAAACCAATGATTCAAAGGAATTTACAATCACTCACTCAAAGCACTCTAAGTTTCTGGTTTTTTCATTGCTTCCAACAGCTTGATCTATATAGCTTTCTTAAGACACAAAACTGACTACTGGTGTTATAGGGTATCCAGACTTTCTAAAAGGCTACGAATTAACGCCTGTGGATGTTTCCCTTGATTATCTTCGAGAGATTGGAGCGAAAAGTGCGTTTCCTGAGAAAATGAGATAAGTTTTCCATTCAGCCATTGTTCGAACTCACTATTGGGTGGCATCAGGTTTTTATTGATGTCGCCTGTAAGGTGATAGAAGCTTTCGTTTGATTCCCAAAACGCTTTAAATAGCTCGGCAAGATTACTCTTGCGCGTGGTTATAAGGGAATCAATACCAACGAGCTCTAAGGTTAAAGTGTTTTCCCAGTCTTTAGTTTTATATATTCCATCTGGGACAACTCCGTGAACAAAGAGACCAACCTGAGAGCAATCGGTGCGAACCTCGTTTCCGGCTTGCATAAAGCTGACGTTGGCTCCCAACGTAAAATCTTTGAATCGGCAGATGAAACTGAGCATGACAACAAAGTTTTGATTTGGATAACGGCCTTTACAGCATTCATCGCGCAAAACGTTGAAAACGTTGTATGCCTCGTTATAGCTAAGTGAAGGCCGATAGTTTGGGAAAATCAGTCCTTTTCTAATAAACACTGACATAAACCCTCCTTGTGATTTGAAAGCTCTTTAACGCAGTTTCATTAGGCTTTTCGGCTTTTCCTTAGTCCACTGTCCGAACATTAAAGAGCTTTCAAATTGGCTCTGTTACCAAAGCCGATTTGTGTTTCTACCTCACCGCCGAAACTAGGCGGGGTTATGCGCTTATCGGGTCATCCTCTCGGTTAAGCCATTCCAGCACTGTTAGCAACTTGGTTCTTCCAAGCTTTTTTATCCGTTATCTATAGGGGCTAACATCCGGTCGCCGATAGAGGCGCATAAGTCTATTTCACGAAATTTGTGTCGCCCATTCGTGGAGCTTGGGCTGACCTCTACCCTCATGTTTGCTAAAGAGGGCAGTTATCGTTCATGGTCCAAATTGTTAAAGAGCTAAGGTGATGTGCCTTGGGATAAATTAAATATACAAAACGTACACAATCTTATCAATACAAAATGTACATTTATTTTTGTTTTGATTTGAAATGTGATCGGTTTCGCAAAATGAAGTTAATAAAAAACCGCCTGAATATGGCGGTTTTAGGTGGCGTTTAAATTTGGATAAAACTTGAGCTGGCTACGATCATGAGTTACGAAGTGCCCACTGTGAAGGTTCTGGACAAAAAATTATTTTCGTTCGAAGTGTTGATGAAGTTTAGTTAGATTAGTTTTTATATTGGAAATCCAAAAAATCCCCATTTCCGATTGAAAACGGGGCAAGTTATTAATCATTCGCTACCAATGCAACTTAAAGTAAATCCTCAATAATTTGATCTACAGCTTCTTGATTAAACTCTTCAAAATCAACCATTCCACCCATAGTAATAAGCTGTCCTCTGGTTGGGTAACGTAATGTTCTAAGGTCTGTAGCGTTAACTTGAGTATGACCGTTCATTTGACGGAAATACTTATCGACTAAGGTACTATTCAGAAATACCCAGAGACCTTTTGCTAAGCTGTCATCTAATGGTTCACCCAATGCATGAAAGTAGTTAGTTTTGTTATCAAAACCGACTACTTCTACATCAGCAATATCAGCCGTGTAGATTGAAGCAACAATTCTACGTTTTTCTTCTTTTGCTGTAAGTCTACGAGTCAAAACGTAAGTTCCGTTTTTAACCATAAGGTTAGCGGTGCTTTCGTTGTTCATTAATGCGTTAGGCTTTTTCGCATTTTCTACTGGCCATTCAATTTCACATTTTTGTAAATGCTGAGGGAAGATCAAAGGCACAGAACCATCAACAAAATTTGTGCTTAAATTTTCTCTGGTTCGAAAGTCTACAACTTTACCTGTACTTGCCTGAATACCAAGCTCTTCAAGTGAACACGGTAAACCACCGACTCTAGTTGCTACCTTCAGCTCTTCTTCATCGGTGATGATATGAATAAAACGATCTGGATTGCTCTCACTCACTACCCTGTCAAAAGGTACTTCATAGACAAATGGGGTTGGATCTTCTGCACAAGAGCTAGAAGTTACAATGACGGTGCTTCTTTGCGGCTCACCTTTTGTCAAGTGGTAAATAACGTTCTCTTGCAGCACGTTATCAACCTTGAATGCTGATTTACGGCTATTAAAAACATGAATCTTATTGATTGAGCAAGAATCTAATAACAATCTACGATAATCGTTGAAGTATGGACCGTTACAGAATGAACGAGGAGTGATTGCGACAAGCTCACCGCCTTCTTCTAATAACTTTATCGTCAATCCTACAAACGCTGAGTAGAGATTGCTGGTTTCAAAACTAACCTTTCTTAGTGCTGCTCGTTCTGGACCACTTGCAGCAATTTTTAAGTAAGGTGGGTTTAGAATAGCTTTGTTGTATAAAGGTTTGAAATTGTCGCTTGAGAGCTGTTCTACTGAATGTTGAATAAAATCTTCTTCAAATACAGTTTGATCCCACTGGACACCATAAAATTCACAAGTATTTGAACAATTCTTTAATGTATCAGACAGGTAATGATTCATTACGCTTGATAGTTCGAAACAAGTTGAGTCAATACTTGTTGCATCATTCTTAACTCGCTCAACAAACGCAGCCGTTAATGATCCTACTCCTGCTCCTGCATCGAGTAGACGGTGTTCACCGTGTACATTTTCAAACATATCAGCAAGAAGCTTAGATACAGCAGAAGATGACATAAACTGGCCAAACTTCCCTCTAAGATTTTCATCGAGTTTGCCGTTTGCCTCAACTCGATTCACATCTGCAATGTCATTTAAGTTAAGTGGTAAATTATTAGCCAATTCAGTCATGCATGTTTTTTACACAGTAATTTATTTAATGGGAAGTATCGCAAAAAACCTGCACAATAGGAAGAATAAAACCTGCACATAGGTTACATTGTGGGACCTGTTAGTTTAATGGCTGATAATTAAAGAAAATGAGAGAAGAAAAGTTAGAACAAGCAAAGGTGATTCTCAAGGCTTTAGGATTACCTAAGCAGCAATGCAACGATAGATCGGCTTGGGTATTTTTAGCACTTGCTAATATTAAACCAAATGACGATTGGTGCGCTGCTACTAGGCCACTACTGCCAACTGTTGATATTATGGATTTTATACGCTCAGAGTATGGTAAAGATTACAAACCAAACTCTCGTGAAACGATTAGAAGACAAACCCTACATCAGTTTGAACAAGCCCGAATCGTTGATAGAAACCGTGATAAACCTGCTAGAGCCACAAATAGCAAGGATAATAACTACTCTTTAAATGAACCAATTATTGAGATTCTTCACGCATACCCAAATGGAAATTGGATAGAGTTTGTGAAAAAGTTCCTTGATGATGTTCCTACACTACAAGAGACGTATGCTCGCACTCTTAATAAAGAGAAAATTCCTGTTCGCTTACCTGACGGTAATGAAATTACACTGTCCCCAGGTGCTCATAACAAACTTCACGCTGATATTATTCACGAATTTTGCCCTAGATTCGTAGGTGAAGGTGGTAAAGTCCTCTATATCGGTGATACAGCGAGTAGCCGTAATGAAGGTGGTAAACATATGGTTCTTGAGACTGAGTATCTCAAATCATTGAACGTTCCTCCTATGTCTCACGACAAGTTACCTGACGTTGTTGTTTATGATGAAAAACGCAAGTGGTTATTCTTGATTGAAGCAGTTACGAGTCACGGCCCCGTTAGCCCTAAGCGATGGATTGAACTTGAAGATGCGTTGAAAGGCTGTTCTGTTGGGCTTGTTTATATTACAGCTTTTCCTCATCGAGCCGAATTTAGAAAAAATGCTGCTGATATTGCGTGGGAAACGGAAGTTTGGATCGCCGATAATCCAGATCATATGATTCATTTCAACGGTGACCGTTTTCTTGGACCACATAGTAACAAACTTGAGATGTAGCTAACATGATCTACCCTGAGATTTTCAGGGCTTGAACTACTTAACGTCGGATAAATTTAGGTAGGGGAAAGCGTACATGAATAAATTATGAATGAGTATTTACTCTAAGTAATTTTGGGGCAAAGGTGTGTTTGCCGTTATCGGCTCAGACACACCTCTGGACAGAAACGCCTTAGAACTGATGCTCTACAGTGTTTCTGTCAGATTAGGAAAAGTATCTTGATTCCTTGGGCGTTTGTTACATTGCATACTTACGCCCGTAAATAACTCATTAAATCATCAACACCTTCTGTAAGTTGACTCCTAAAGTGCTCATTTTTATAGGCCTTATCACCATAGGTTCCTTTCCTAATTCTTGATAAATAAGTTTTAATGGACATTCTATCTTTTACCTTTAGAAAACCTTCTAGAATGTAACTAAAACAATAATCAGACTCTTTCGATAGAATTTCTATAAACAATTCAAAAGCCTCTATGTTCATAGAAAAAAATCGTTCGCGTACATCAGTACCATTACAATCTATTAAAATGTTGATAGGATACATTGAGATATCGTTCATTGTAACGCTCAAAAAGTAAAAGTTAGTCTTAGAATTCAACCTAGAATTAAGACTTTTACCTACTACTCCTGAAATAGATTTAAGAGCCTGTTTCCACGGTTTCATTAATAATTTTTCCACAGTAAGATCAAACGACTTATTATTATCATCTCTAACTGTCAAAGAGTATAAAACTCTTGCTGATTTAACCTCGATGACTAGTGCTGTATTTGAATCTGAATTGTATATAATCGCATCAGGAGACTTATTCTGATTTTTATTATATTTAAACTCAGGTATAAATTCGTAACGTGTATTCAACGCACAGCTCTTCGTTATCAACTTTGTTACATAACTTTCAAAGCATTCACCAAAATCAGACATAAACTTCTTTGGTGCTATATCTGATATCTTGTGGAAAAGGTTATTAAATAGTGTATCTTCAAATAACTTTCCATCTATTGGTATGTATGTTCCATCATTTAATTTTAATAAAGGATGATTACAGAAGTCCAAAAAATCACGTGAATCATCATCTAAGTCAGAGGTATCATTTAACGAAATAGAAATACTATCTAGAACGTTTCTTACAAGCTCAGGCTTTACATTAATATAAATCCTATCATTTATTCTTATTTTCCACGCTGAAACATCATAATGATTAAAATAATCAATCTCTGGAAATTCGTAACATCTATAAACAGTCATATAAATTACATATAAATAGTCTTTTAAACTAAAACCATACTTACTCTTAAAAACTTCCCTGTAACTTTCTAATAGATCAGAATTTAAAAAAGTGTAATATGATCTAACAAACTGCATGAAGTAATTATCTCGATATTGAGCAATTGAGATACTTGACAATTCACTTTCAAACTTAAAGTCCCTAACATAATTATCGTTCGAAGCTATCAGTATTTTACAAATATAACTTAGTGATTTTGCATATGATGCTTTTGTTGGTCTATACTTCTTATTTAGTACTTTTTTCCACAGCCAAAGGCGCTCAGATCTTGCTGTTATATGGCTATACTTCTTACATAACGTTCTCTGCTTTTTATTTTTTGCTAGATAACTATATACCCATGACATCAGCTTAGTACTTTCACGTTCATGATAAGATATTATTGAAAGTAATATTAGCTCTAATTCACTGACTGAATTATCAATTGTAGTCTCCATTTTAAAACTCTGGCTAAGTGCTTTCGATGACATCAGCAAACCAAAATTTTCTCTTTTACTTAGATCTACCATAATTGACCTCTAAATCATCGAATAACCGAAAGCAATGTAACAGTGTCTTGTCAGCAGACATTGTCTTTATAATATTTTCAGAAAATACAGTCGCCATAGAAGTCAGGGCTACCGCATGAGCAGATTTTTTGTAAACGGTAACGGCTCTCTTTGTTAATTTTTCCAGCATGGCGATATATGTACCCTAATCTAAGCCCTCAAAAAACAAGCATAGTTAAGCGGAAACCGTCTCCGAGAAAACATATCGTTGTTAAGAAAATGTAAAATCAATTCAACTCATGCGTTCGCCCTGCCATAGAAGTAACATATTGTTCTATAGATTTTATTCTTCCTTCCACTCATAAATTGCAGAACATGTCTGTATAATCGTGAGTGTTCAACTAGACTCATAATCTGCTATTAAGAAAAGTAGGTCAAGAACTGATATAAGAAAGTAGTCAGGAATTGTTAGATAAACAACTTTGGGGCAAAGGCGAGTTAGCGCTAGTCGCCCTAACACGTATCTGTCGGATAGGCGACACTTGTTACCAAGTGCCGCCCTCCTAAGAACCGTACGTGCAACTTTCACTGCATACGGCTCAAGCCTCCGCTAAGGCGTATTACGTTACCCAGCAACCTAGATAGCAGTTAAGGCAGGGTCAAACCAAGAGTAACGACTTTCCTTTTTCGGCTTCCTCTTTGCCAAGTAATCTTGGTAAAGCGGATCGAATGGGGTTGCTGCTCTTCTAATTTTCACATGCCTTTTGATCGGCGTTTTCGCTATTTGAATTAGGTTGTAGTGACAGTCCATATTGGCGATTTTCTGCCAACCGTGAAATTGCCATCCACCACTTCTGTTCATGTAGTATTTTCGCCTTACCCAGTCTTTTGGTTTAGTGGGATGACGTCTAACCGCCCATCGCCACAGTAACCAGAAGATTTGATGACCGAGATAACCGAAAGTGCGCTTTGCAACGCAGTGGCGATAATAGTTCGCCCAACCTTTCAGCTTAGGGTTCAGTAATCTAATGAGATCATTGACTGGCATTGTTGCGTGCTTCTTGATGAGTTCACGCAAGTTACCCAAGAAAGAGAGAACGTTGCTCTTACTCGGTTTGATGAGTAGTTTGCCTTTGTACTTCCTGAGGTTAAAGCCCAGAAAATCAAAGCCATCATCTATATGAGTAATGTGTGTTTTCTCTTCAGAGAGTGTCAACCCTCTTTCTTTTAGAAAATCAATCACCCGTGGTTTGACTTCGTTAACAAGAACATCTTTTGACGAACCTGTTATCACAAAATCATCCGCATAACCGATAAAGTTAACTCGTTCTCCCGATTTCTTAGCGACTTCTTTCACGAGCTTTTCTAGGCCCGCAAGCGTCAGTAACATAAGCGTTGGAGAGATAATTCCTCCTTGCGGAGTTCCCTCCGACGTTCGGTAGAACAAGCCCTTATCGATATAGCCAGAGCCTAACCACTGCTTCAGCATCCTTTTGTCTATTTGAACATGTTCAAGTAGCCATTCATGCCCAATCTTGTCAAAGCAAGCTTTAATATCCCCCTCCAAAACCCAGCGACCTGAGCGCTTAAGACACAAGCATTTGAAGCATTGTGCTATTGTGTCAGCCGTACTGCGATTAGGGCGAAAACCGTAGCTATTTGGATCTGCTATCGTTTCCGATATCGGTTCTAAAGCAAGCAGATAAAGCGCTTGTTGCGCTCGGTCTATCATGCATGGAATGCCGAGGGGTCTAAGTTTGCCATTCTTTTTCGGGATATAGATACGTCTGAGGGGTTTGGCTCGATAGCCTTTACGGTTCAATTGATTAACTGCGGTCATTCGACGAGCATCCGTATTCCAGATAACACCATCGACTCCAGGAGTGTTACTGCCTTTGTTTTGGGACACTCGCTTCACAGCTAGTAATTTAGCTGACCTCGAGTGCGTTAAGACCCACTGCAAAGCTTTCGCTTTACTGTGTTTTCCCTCTCGGGTTGCTTTTGCAATGCGCATTTGAAGCTTTAACACGTGCGACTCTACGGCCTTCCAGTCGATGGATTGCCATTGAGTGCCATTAGGAGAGGCACTAACTTCTGATGAAGCCACCATTTGCGTTTCTCCTTGAATAAAGTTCTTCAAATCATCTTGCAACGGGAGACCAGTTAGAAGTCAGCTCGCTTTCGCGCCAGATATAAACCTGTATCCACTTCATTACAAAGCGGCCTTTGCTTTTTCTAACCTCCTTTACCTGCACACCTATCGGCAATCTTCGCAGACTGCTTTCCCAATGGGAGATATACAGGCTTACCCTGTTCCGTATGTCGCGCAAAATATCAGCTTAGATGCCCACTATAGTGCGGAGAGTACATCGATCACGAAAGAGTACTGTCCAACTTCTTTCCGACTCTCATTGCCGTTTTGGCCACAGCGTATTAACCACTTCCGCTGCTTCATCGTATAACGCGCCTTACGTGGATTCACTTACGTTCATCATACTGACACCCTAGCACTTACCCAATTTGTGGTTATCAGGAGGAACGTCCTCTCACGATTCCATTCCCACTCAGCCTAACGGCTGAGTTTCGTTACATTGTCGGATCCGCTGCTTTATTCAGGATCCTAGGGTCATCTGGTGATACAGATGGTTCACTCTTGTCGTGGTGAACAACGCTTCATACGACTTCAGGTCGCACGGACAAAACCAAGTTAGAGTACCAATTCTAACTTGGTTGACTTGTATAAGAAAAAGTATATTAAAACCTTAAATGCTTGTATGCATATTTGCTTCGACATGAAATGTATGAGCTTATCTTATCGTGGAACCATTTCAGGTTCTTTAGCATGGATGTGCATGTTACAAAGTGAAAGCTTTTAGACAAAAGTTGTCATTCACACAGTAAATTCACGGTTCTAAAATTGCTTCCAATACAGCTTTTTCCTCTTTTTGCGACTTCTGTTTAATGACGGCAGCAGCACCAGAGAATGTAAAACCAAGGTTGTATTCTAATGTGTCACCACAGCTCAGATTATTCCATATATCAGATGGACAATTAGATTGATGTAAAAAGTGAACTCCGGAGTAGCCAGTCGCTTCTAATAAACAGAAAGAATATGTTTTGTTGACGATCTTTCCTGATATAAGTAATGGCTCATCGTTGTTCCCTGACAACAATCCTCTGATAGCATGTTTAGTTTTCGGTGGTAATCGAATCAATTTAAGTTTACTGAGCTGGTCAAGATAATCGTCGTACTTAGCGTTTATATACAACTGCCTACAATACCATAACTGATTTAACACATTGCTATCCCCATCTGTGAATGACCTTCTCCAATGATGTTCCGCACTCTGTTTTTCACTAGGTTCGTAAATCGAAAATATACTAGCAATTCCAGCATGAGCATTTTTATCTAGGGGGCTTGCATCTAGTGTTCTATTCAAAATTTCTTTTGCTTTTTCTATATCAGGAGGTGAACAAGATAGGTATATTTTACTAAGCCTGTTAGATAAAGCTCCATTCGCAGGATTTATCTTGTGTGCTGCTTCCAACGCCCTCATTGAGCGCTGGTCATCTGAAATTAACTGGGCAAAAGCAGCTTCTTCCGACAAAATCACCTCATCATCAGGAAACTTCTTCAAGGCGTTTTGAATGACAGCTTCTGTATTTTTTATAGCATCAGTCAACAGCTCTTCATCATCTAATTGAATTACATCTTCAAGTCTTTGAAGTGCAATTTTGCACTGAGTATCAAATGAATGCGAAGTAACTTTATCTTTGTTTGATATCTCTTTCGCTAAACGGTCTGCTTTATTTAGGAGCCTATCTTTGTCCAAGCCCGTAGCTCTTTTAGCTCTAGCTAGCTCTAGTTCAGCAAGAGAGTGTTGAATTGATGGATTAAATTCACCAAATTTCTCTGCAAGGTTCAAATACTCCTCAGATTTTACAAAATTAGGTGCCTTACTTCGCATATAAAATATGCCCACTTGCTGATAATAGAAATCATCATCACCACAAACATCTTCTATTTGTTTGTAAATGGTTTCTATGTTTTCGTGTAAGCTAAAAACTCCCGATAAATTTCTATATTTAATCATTTCACGAAATGCCGTTCTGTCGGGGCTATAGCCAATATCTAAGTTTTTTAGTAATAACAAGTAAGTATCAAACCGCTCTTCCTCTGAACCCATAGAGTATTCAAACACCATCTCTGCTATGATTGGGTGGCGAGAAACGTAAGCTTGGTCTTGTGCTACGTCATATTTGATAACTTTGACTACTGATTCTAAAGGAGAGAAAAATCGGTCGGTAAAATCCGTAAAACTTACACCATGGACTCGATTTATGATTCCGGCTCGAACCAAAACATCAAACCTATTCATAATACAGATAGTCCTATAAATGAGTTGAGCTTTCCTTGGAACAATGTTGTCGTACTCGTTGCGAATAATCTGCTCAAATGACTTTGACATAGTAACTTCATGCAACGCCACAAGTAATTGACGTCCAGCTTTTTCAGAAAATGCTTCTCGCCTTTTTTCAGGAGACAACTTCTTTAGTTCTCCAAGAGCATTGTGCCTTTCAAGTAGCTCTAAAAGTCTATCGATCTCTTTTATTGAGAGGTATCCAACTTCAAGCTTATCTGATAATAGAGATTGAAGTGGAGAGCATTCGATATTCCACTCATTAGTTCTTTCAGCGGCTATGCAGGTCAAAGGTAACGAAGCCTGATTAAATTTATGATTCAAGGCCAAAATATCAGACACATGGCTTGAAGCATTGTCTACAAATAAGAAAATTCGCTCACCCACTTTTTCAGCGATTTCGAGCAAAGCTTTAAAAGGCAGCCGTTCATTGGAATCCCAGTATAAGCAGATCTTATCGTAATCAGTTGCTGCATCCCAAGCTACCCGCCGCAAAATTACTGACTTACCAGAACCAGCGAATCCACTCAGATGATACAGTTCAAAAGATTGTGAGTTTCGCTCATTCTCATCTATCAAAATAATGTCAGATACTATTTCGTCTGAGATTTTCCTACGAACATCCAATTCTTGGCTTATTGGTGTCCAGCTTTGAGAATACCCCTTATAAAACATTTTTGGGTCTACGGTGTCAGAAGGCATCGCTCCATCTACAAATCTAAGCGAGTTGTTCAATTCAGATAAAGCTTGAGGTGTAAGAGAAAAATCGTTATTAACAAACTTTCTTTCTATTGGGTGCTGTTTATCAGAGATTGATATCAAGGCTCTCTCGATATCCGTAACTTGAGAATCCAAAGAGTCCATAAATGCTTTAAAGGTTCCGTTTAAAATGGTTATTCGTTTACTTTCCCACAACCTTTTCTGTCTATCTGACCCCCCAAGCATTAAAGCATAATACCTAGGCCTACTATCCGTTAAATCTTGAATTTCAGATAAGGCAGCCCGGATATCCGAATCTTCTAAGCTATGCCCAATAAAAAGTACTGTATGGCTCGTTCCCAGTGATTTAAGACGCTCAAATAGTGTATTTCTTTTCTTCTGATGTGTTGCGTATTGATCTGCTGTTAAAATCAACTCGGGATCGGTTTCATTAATTCTAGAAATACATCCATGCAATTTAATATACGCAAGATCTTCATCTGGTTTAACCATAGAGTCCATTCGGTCGGTCGTTCGAATAATTGGAACTAGACGCTGAGATTTTTGCTCGAAAACATCATAAGCACCTTCGATGAGGAGGTCATAATTGGTTGTAAAAACCGTAGACCATTTGTACTTCGGAAGCTTCCTGTGGAAGTCACAGGGCTCAAAGTCTTCAAAAAGCTCTTTGATATATTGCTGAACCGTTACTTTATCTGACTCAGAAATACTAAGCTCTGCTACTGAGGCTAAGGAGAGATCCTTATCATTGTCCCCAAGAAACCTTTCGCACAGCTTATCGCGCAATGCATTCGCACTAAACATCTCTTTGCCAGATTTTGAAATGCTACCCATTGAGGCGCCAGCACCTAAAAAAAGAACAACTCTACCTCTTTTAATCTCATTGATTAAGTTATCAGGAATATCCATATCGCCTCATATATGCCAACTAACTAATTTTGTTTATGTTGGTAATCTAGCATATCTATGAGATTAAATTGTGTGTTTGTAGTCGTACGGTGAATTTGGTCACTTAGTTAGAGGTGATATTGCAGTGTATCACCATTGTAGATGTGCGAAAAAATAACCTATCCACTTTGCATTAGCTTTTTTATTACAAAGTGGATAATTCAAAACCACGTTAGAGTAAATACGTTAACTGATAATGGGGCAGAAACTTGCTAGTAGGCTCTCGAATACTCAACGAAGTGAAGCTGGATCTAGTTGATTCTCAATCGATAAAACTGAGAGCTATTTAAAATAGTTTTAACTTAGCATCCACAACCACACCGATGATGCGGCAGTTACCATTCACAGACATGATAGGGTAGTTGGTATTTAGGGGTTTTAGAAAGCGCTGGCCAGCATCAAGGACTAGCTTTTTGAAAGTAGCCTCGTTGACGTCTTCTAGCTTCGCTACCACTAAAGAGCCATTCTCGTGATCACGCTCAGTATCGACTAATACTAACGTCCCTTCGGGGAAACTAACTCCCGTTGCAGATGTCATTGAGTCGCCTTCCACCTTTAACCAAAAACAGCGCTCGCTGGTTCTCTCGGTAGTTTCATGCCACTCACTAATATCTGCCAAGATGTAAGGTTCACAAGCTTCTGTCCATGCACCGGCCTGAACTGAGCTAAGTACAGGAAAGCATGCCTTATATACAGGTTGAATCTCTACCTTAGACACGTTGGCTATTACTTGATCGGGATATTCTAAAGTCCCGTCAGAGTGCAAAGTTAATGAATCGAGCTTTAATGCTTTTAGTATTTTTGCGATCTGTTCTAAGGAAGGCTCGCGCCTTTTATTTAGCCAATGACCCATCCCACCAGGAGTTACTTCAACTAACTCGGCCAATTTTTCTTGGGTTATCCCCACTTCTTTAATTCTGGCTTTTACCAGATCTGTCCAATTCATTTTCATACTCTTAAATATACAAAATGTACAAAAACAGGCAACGCACACTATGTACATTATGTTGATGGTGTTGTGTACATAATGTATATTGTTGGTTTGGTGCTACCGGAGGTGGAAAAATGCAGCAAATTAGAGAGATAAGAAAAAAGGTAAATATCTCTGTTAATGACCTAGCTGAAATGATTGGAACTGAGCCAGGTGCCGTTTATCACTATGAGTCAAATAGAAGGACTCCGGATTTCAATCAGTGTTGGAAGATTGTTAATGCTCTAAACCAACTCGGCGCACATTGTTCATTCGATGACGTATTCCCCAACCCAAAACATAAAAATAGTTTAACCACAAGCAAGCCGCTAGACGGCCCCTATCAAAAGGTAACGACCAATGAAAGTGACCAACATCCTAGAAAAAATCGAGAACTTAAAGATAAACCGCACGGTCGGCATGGAAGGACTGCCGTTTGACAAAGTGCGGGTTGCACAAATTAAGACACGTTTTACTTATGGTGAGAGTGCGTTTCTTTCCGCGATAGCTAATGAAGTCAGCGCTCAGAAAGCGGTGCTTTGTAATGTGTTGGTGATCGAGGCGGTGATCGCGCTTTTAAACAGTGAGCCTGATTTAAAAGATCGGGTAATGAGTGCATGGGAAAAAATGGGAGGTGAACGGCTGGATTTCTTCGAACAACTCGAAAACCACAAACCATATACCGTGAATGGTGATTATACCGTCATTCACATCTCTTCATCACACGATCGCGGGGTTAAATATCAACATGAGCAATAACACGGTAGGGCAGGCGAGAAAGCCTGCTCTTAATCATAGCGATTTTGTGGAATTAGTCGTTGAGCAAGCCGCTATTTATTCTGGCGAACGCCGCGATCAGATCCGCGCAAGAATGGCTGAACAAATGCTAGGGTCGGGGACTGATAATCCCTTTGATTTTTCGAGGAAAGTTGAAGGAGTGCACTGATGCGCTTTTCCCTATTTATTAATCAAGCTAAAGCAATGGAATGGGGGCTGAATGTTCAGCAGGCCATTCTATTTAGCTACTTACATGATCTCCCCACGTGGGGGAAATGTACGGTCATTAATGGGGAGGCATTTTGGTGGTCAGGCAAAGATAAAGTCATTTGTGAGCTTCCTATCCTGACGGATAAGCCTGATACGGTGAAAAGACACATGGCCGCACTTGAAAAGGCAGGCTTAATTGAACGTATCACTCATCAAAATCGCCCTCTTGTTCGAATAACAGACAAAGGAAAACAGTGGAATAAACATGAAGGAGGTGGGGAAAATAATCCCGACCAAGGCGGGAAAAATATCCCTACTAGGTCGGGAGAAAAATCCCCACTAGGTAGGGAAAAAAATCCCGCATATAAGAATACCAGTGATCAGAGTACCAAGATCAGTAAAGAAAAAAGTAAACCAAAAAAACCAGAATTGGATTTTTCTTGCTGGCCATCACCTCCGAGCGATCAAATCTTCCGTGACTGGAAAATCATGCGTGACAAAAAACGAGCGCCCATCACTCAAACCGTGATCAACCGACTGGCATCAAAACTCTTCGAGGCACACCAACGACTCGGCATGAGCGTCGATGATGTACTGGGCCTTTGCGCTGAACGAGGCTGGCAAGGCTTTGAAGTGGATTGGATTGAACGCCTTGTGCCAATCGCCCCAACGATGACAGAGCCGAACTCGCCACCTAAAAAACCGCCTCGACTCGATCGCTGGCCAAAACTGAGCCCCTCGGAGCGGTTTCGGCAGCAACTGATTGAGCAAGGGAAAAAACCAACGTTTTGATTTTAAAGGTAACGACCAATGACCATTAATTTTACCGATGAAGAATATCGGCTCATGCGAAACGAGCTGAAAGCGAATGCAATAAATTCACTTATTCGATTGATGCCGATGGAACGGGGAGACGCCATCTTCCACATTTCGCGAGTTTGCAATGTGTCTTACGGAGCGGTTCGAGAATGGACCCAAAACGGTGCGCCAAGTAAACACGTCAACACACTGCTCGAGCTTGCCAAAAGTCACGATATACGGATTTACCGTTATCAGCTGTTGCCAACCAGAGCCGTGGTTAATCACTGGCTGAACTGGTGTTATGACATCGACAAGGACAGACACGTTTCGAAGCAGCTTTTTCAGCATTGGACGGCGAGCATGAAAAAGGGGCGGGTAGCATGAGTTTAGAGCAGTGGAAGCGTAGCAAGTACGCTGAGCGGATCAATTTCAGTTCTTCACAGTTTGGTCGAGTCGTCGCGGTCATGGTGACCAGTGGTGGTTGGCATACGCTGCGTGAGATTGAAGAGATGATCCACGCGCACTATCCAGACAGGGATACCCAAGCGGCCATTTCTGCAAGGCTTCGAGAAGTCAGTCCCTCAAAACACGGGTTAGTGAAACAGAAAAACTTGCAAGTGGTGAACAAAAAACAGGTGTGGCGCTATCGTCTAGTTCCGGCACAGACCGTCTGGCAAGTCGCAGAGAAAATCGGGGTGGAAGTATGATTAAGTCTCGTTTGTTATCGATGTTTTTTATTGTGTCCATTGTTGCTATTGCAACGGGATTCTTGCTTAGCAACGCTCAACTGTCCGATGGGTGGAAAGCAATAGGCTCTTATGTTTGCGCATGTGTTTCTGCTTATACGCTGTATTGCATTTCGGGTGAGTCTCAGCGTAACGATCGGGAAGATGACGAATGAGCCTATCTCTTGTTCGAAGCAAAACGGGAGGATTGGCCCCTCTCTCACCAGAAGATGATGAAATATTAAAACGCTACCGCGTTGGTGATGTGATTGAGTTTCCCAAGCTACCTAATAAGGTTCGAAATCCGCAATTTCATCGTAAATACATGGCGCTACTCAAGCTAGGTTTTGACTATTGGGAGCCAATAGGTGGCACGTTATGCCCAAGCGAAAACAAGCTGCTGGATAACTATACCTGCTTCTTATCTGAACTACTGGGTTATGAAGACGTGCTTGAGGAATGCCAAAAAGCATTCACGACTAAGTTGAGAGAAAAAAGATCTAGCTATGCGACGGAGAAAAGTTTTCTTGCTTATCGACGTTGGGTCGTTGTGGAGGCTGGCTTCTACTCGGTGATCATGCTTCCGAATGGGGCTATTCGCAAAGAGCCGAAATCCATCAGCTTTGCCAACATGGATGATCACGAATTTAACGAGCTTTACCGTGCCTCGTTCAATGTGATTTGGAATCAAATTGTAAGGCCAGGCGGTTATCTCGGCAGTGAAGCAGAGATGGAAAATGTGGTGGATCAGATGTTGGGGTATGTATGACACTTGTTCGTAGTAAAAAAATCATGCGGTCGGCGCGCGGTAAGCCATGCACTTTGCGCTTAGTGGGTATTTGTAACTTCAATCCTGAAACTACAGTGGCTGCGCATATTGGTGTTCGCCGAGGTATGGGAATTAAAGCCGGTGACAACATGGTGGTTTACGCTTGCTCTGATTGCCATGCCGAGATTGATCGACGAGGTAGGGAGGCTTATGCCGCAGACAAGCTAAGAGCGGTGGAAGAGACTCAAGAGAGCATGATTGAACAGGGGCTTTTGGCATTTTCATGAATCCTTATGATATTGAGAAGATAGCCGGAAAGCATGTCACGATGGTTGGTGATAAGGCTAAGCGTAAAGTGCGCGAGATAGAAACCGCTGAGTGTCGAGCGTTTTATCAATGGGCGCAAAATACGGTGATCGACAAGATTATGATTGCTGACTATCTCACTCACATTCCCAATGAGGGGAAGAGAGGCCCAAAAGCGCGCAAAGACTTTATCGAGATGGGCGGCACTTCCGGTTATGCCGATTATGTATTTGATGTGGCCAGATGTGGTTACCACGGCTTACGCATCGAAATGAAAGCGCCAGAACCCTACCGCTCAACTATCTCTGACGCGCAAAAGGCAATGAGCGAAAAACTCATCAAGCAAGGGTATCTCACCGTATTTCCGAAGGGTGCTGAGCAAGCAAAACAAGTAATTATTGAGTATATGACAGGTGATCTATGAGTTATGCCGTGGAATTGTTGAGCAAGTTACACTCCCCCAAGCCAATATTCATCGAAAGAAAATCAGGACGAACACGATTAACGCCAGATGTGATACTTGGGGCGATATCAACAGAGCTGCATGGGTATCCTGTAGGACGGGTGATTATTGAAGCGCGTTATCTTAACGACCTTGCTGCAGAGAAAACCTTGTCTGCGCATATTCTCGATAAGGTAAAGCAAGAGCACGTTGCTCACACTTCAATTGTTGCGCATATCGTTTATTGCCTAGTAATGCAAAAACCGCTTCATTCTCAGCGCGTTAAATTACGTTCCTTGCATAAGCAATATGGAGGAAGGGCAAGACGCTCTCAAAAGCTTATTTCAACATGGCGCGAGCGCATTAAATCTATGGAGCGTTCAGGTAATGCTAAGTTGCAGTACATGATAGATAGGCATCTTGATGACATCGAAAAAGAAAAGCAGCAGCTTTTATCCTATGCAGAGCTAAAAGCAAGTCAGTCCCTGAGTTGCCCAAAGTGCGGTGGGACTGGCATTAGCGCCAACAAGGGATGTGATGCGTGTGATGGGATTGGTTATTTTAAACCAACGCGAGAGCGTATTTACTCAGAGTTTAGACAGATGGGAGCGCGTATCACTGAGCAAGATTTTACTAGAACCTATCAGCCGGTGATCACCGATCTTGTTTCGTTTTATTGTCAGTGCGAGCTAAATGCCGCAGATGCGCTGGAAAACAGACTGATGGCAGAAAGGACGGTGCTTTAGGGGATATAAGCGGAGTATTTGGGCTTAATATGTGACCTATTGCACTTATTTTGAATATTCTAGTTTCACAATTAATTCAACTGATGGAATATTCTGTCCGTAAGCTTATTTGATAATTATGTTATATATCAATAGCTTGTGTTTTTTAGTTCAAGAAAACAATATTGTGATAAGAGGGCTGTAGATACTTCGAATGAAACAGTGCACTACGGTCAATAGAGTCTTTTAGGGAGGAGAGCTAAGGGGACGTTGTGACGCTCCAAAAGCAGAGTTGAAAGACCAAATGCAAGTGAATAGTTGAGATGTTCGCTAGGCATGTCATTTTTGTTATGTGTTTGTTTTTATTAGTTAAGATGAACAGTGTGGCCTTGATGTTGTGTTGTTCAAATCTTAACAGGACGTTATATTCAATTAATCTTTGGAGTGGAAATGAAAAAATTACTTTTTGTACTGCTTTCAGTACTTTCTTTTAGTTCTGTTGCACAACTGTATACAGCTTCAGGAGCGATACATTCGGTTCGTGTTCATCATATGTCTGAACCTACCAGAAATTTTCTGTTGTTGCATGTGGTGCATGAATTTACAAATGCAGGAAACTGTAAAGTTAACTCAGATGGGCACGTCATACTCAATGTTACTGACGAGAGAATGTTACAAGTGGCTATTACTGCAAAGGTTTCATCACGTGGGGTAACGGTTGGTTTTGATGATGACTATCCAGATGATGATGGAAACTGTACACTGAAATGGATAGATTTATAAAATAAATACAACAAAATAGAGATTTATAACGCATGGCATTTATGTCATGCGTTGGTTTTTTGTGATTACGGTGTTATGCGGAAGCTTGGTAGTGGCGTTGTCTGCCCCTTAAGCGGGCGTTAGTTTGCACATTCTACTGTGAAAGAATCCGCATTAAGCGGATTTTGGTATTGAAAAACCTCATTCTCTTGAGGCGAGTAGTTCTTTCATTTCGTCTAATAATTTGGGCGCTTGTACCTTAATAATATCCTCTGCCCAATTTGCTTTCATTTTTACATTATTTGCAGCTCGGAAGTATTTATCTTTATTATCAACAATATCTTGTAGTGCTTTTATTAAATCAGGAATAATAGCTCTTTTACTGTAGTACTCTTCTGCAGATTCAATTGCTTGTTCAGGGATTTTTCCCCAAGCTGCATACATTGCAAGGATGTCAAAAATATCTTTATATGGCTCTTGTAGTTTCCTATCACTGTTAGCTAGAAGCTTAGTGTAGAAGCACGATTGCTTGTCCAAAAATGGGACGGGAAATCTATCCTTATCGAAGTCAAACGCAAGGTCATAATCTGCGAAGCTAACAAATTCGAGTTTTATGTATGTGTCAGTGTGCTTTATGACAGTCCTTACTGCGTCACGATCAGAACGTATTTCACGAGCATATTCAAATTCAGTGGTTACGAGCTCGTTGAGTTGAATGTTATTTACAGTCCCACGAACTGCTCGATACGAGGCCTTGTTTGGACAAAGAAAATCAATGTCAATTGACTCGCGGTACTCATCAAGCTCAAGAGCTATACGAGTACCACCGCCGAAAATTATGTTGTTTGCGCAAAAAAAATCAGCGTCAAAATTGTATAACGCTGATTCTATAATTTTATGATATTGTAGGTTATATCTAGACATATCAATGTGTTGCTGGCATAAAACAGCCATTACCAAATTCGTTAATAAGTAGGTTGATTAGATTTTTTTCTTTGGTTGTAAGTTTTTCTTTATCCACATATCCCCAACGTTTTTCGTATAGTTCAAATGCAGTCTTAGGCGCAATGAATTTCTTGTGCATATCCCAAAGAAGCAGATTTAGTTCATGATAATGAGTTCTATTAATGTTTCCCATAAATACTCCAATCATCTCTGTCATATGAGTGTACCCAAAAAATGTAGCTACCTTAAGTATAGATTAATATCTTTATACAAAAGCAACTGTCTTTACACCTTGCTCTGGTAGTGTGGTGCTGAACACCACACTACCAGAGCAAGGTGTTTAAAGCAAATTATTTATACTATGCCTGAATCATACAGTAGACTTGCTTTATTGTATAGCCGAGCAACACATTCAGAAAAAGTTAACGAGCCTAACACCTGACCGTGGTAAGCTTAGCTTACCACGGTCAGGTGTTAGGCTGTCAATGGTTAACTGTTTTGCTTTATTGGTTTTTAGTGTAATGCGGTGAGTTAGTGGTTGCGTTGCTCACCCCTTAACGCGGCGTTATGTGCTTTTGCCTAGAAATTAGGAAATTTACTATGATTAAGTTACGTCAAAGCCGAAAGTGGAAAGGTGTTCAGTATGGATAGTTTCGAGTCAAAAGGTGAGTTGTTACGAAATCACGCCAAAGGTTTAGTCGTTGAGTTTATGCAAAGTCATCCTGACTGCTCCCCAAACAGCCTTGGAATGAAGCAGGCAGAAATTTTTAGGCGTTGTGGTCTTGGTTGGGGAGAGCAGCGTAAAGCAAGCACATCGAACCAACAATATTGGCTAGTAGCTTTGCTACGACAGCTTGAGCAAGAAGGTGTAGTTGTTCAGGTGGTAGAGTCTGGTCCTTGGAGACTCTGCTAACTCAAAGAGTACGCACATAACAAACTGTTCAAGAGGGATTCGCAACGCGTTGCATTTTTTTAATGCGTTTATTTTTGTGGTTACGGTGTTGTCTTGGTAGTAGCGTTGTCTGCCCCTGAACCGGGCGTTAAGTTCCAAAGATTGGGTTAACATCCATACTCTTATGTAAAATACGGACGACTCTAATCTGTTGGCTGCCCGTTTGCTGATAAAAAATCACATGGCTACCTTGAGGAAATTTACGGTAACCATCTCGAATTTCATCACATGATTTGCCGATGTCGGGATTTTCAGCCAAAAGCCAAAATGAATCGTCAAATTGCTTTAAGTAGATGTTTCGCTGCTCTTTGCCCCAACGGCGTTGAGTAAATAAAGCGATATCACGTAAATCGGTTTTGGCTGCAGTTGTAAGATTAAATGGTTTCATCGATTAGTTTCACTATCAAGTTCATTGATGAAACTATCAAGGTCATAATCAGCGTCACCACTTTGTTCACCTTCAACAAGTAGTTGACGGAGAGTCTGCAGTTTAGTCTCTTGGTTTTCGAGTAAACGCAAAGCTGAGCGAATAACTTCACTTGCAGAGCCATAACGCCCACTTTGAATTTGGCTTGTAATAAAGCCATCAAAGTGTTCACCAAGGGTAATACTTGTGTTCTTAGCCATAAATTTATCCCCAAAAGTACCAATAAGTACCTAATTATGGTATTAAGTGGCTTCAAAGGCAAGTCGCATACAAGCGCTTCAAGAGGGACAACCAACGCGCGGTATTTTTACTATGCGTTGGTTTTTTTGTGATCACGGTTGCATCGGTATTCCGTTGTTCGCTCTTTAAAAAACAGCGTGAATTGGTAATAAAATTACCCCTCTTTTTTTTGTTTGCATTTAAGCTGTTGATTTATATAAGTAATAAATTGGATAAAAAATAAAGGGTTATTTTGATAAATTTGATGTAATTACCATTATTAACAATAAGTTACTGTTATAGTTTCATAGGTTCACTGCCGCACAGGCAGCTTAGAAATGATGCGCAGATTTATCCAATCAACGAGGTGGGTTCACTGCCGCACAGGCAGCTTAGAAAGATAAAAAGCATGTTTGACTTCGGTGTTTCAGGTTCACTGCCGCACAGGCAGCTTAGAAAAACTATAGTTGCTGCGTTAGCCATATATCCCTGTTCACTGCCGCACAGGCAGCTTAGACATTGCAGTTGATTGGGCTTGGTTGGATCAATAAAAACAAACTTTTATTGTATTGAAAGCCGTCATTGACTGAACCCAAAAATCAGGCAAAATGTTTACAAGATGCACAACCTCGCCCACTCGGCGGGGTTTTTTTATGCCTGTCATTTGGGGGTGACAATGTCACTAGATAAAGCCACGATTGCTATCGCCACTGGCACTGGAACGACGGTCGGAGTCAGTGCCGCTAAATCTGCGCAAAGTGCGCAATCTTTGTTAAATTCCAGTATTTCACAGATATTAGCGGGTGATTACACACTCTACGGCTCTGATATCGCTACGATAGCCGGTATCGTTATGGGCGCTCTCGGTATTGTGGTTACGCTCTATCGTATCCGCGTCACTAAGCGACTCGCCAATGCGTTATAACAAGCTGACTACGGCGTTAATCGGAGCTGCTATCGGTATAACGGGCGGTTTTGAGGGTTACAACCGCATCGCATACCAAGATAGCGGGGGAGTGTGGACCGCGTGCTGGGGCGAAACGCTTAATATCAAATCCGGTGACGAGTTTACGGATGAGCAGTGTCAGGTGATGTTTATTCAGTCTCTCAACAAACACAACGCCCCACTTGAGAAAATTCCCCAACGCTTACCCGCCAATGTTCACCTCGCTTCACTGGATATGTCTTACAACCTCGGCACTGGCGCATTTAGCCACAGCACGATGTATCGCTACCTGCAGAACGCTGACTACCCAAATGCCTGTATGGAGCCTAATCGCTGGGTTTATGTGCGAATCAACGGTGAGCTTCGCAATTGCCGCGATCCGCAGTGGAACTGCCGAGGGATTGTGACTCGCAGAGAAGTCGTAACCCAACTTTGTCTTGGGCAGATATCAATTAACGATGCGCTCATAAGGCTAGGTCAGCTTCCACTTGATAGTGAAATCATCGAACAGCTCAATGCGCACTAGTCTCATCATCACCGGTATTTTCGGGGTAATCCTTGTGTCTATGTGGATACAGCTCAAAGCGCAACGAGCGGAAATCATCATGCTCAGCGAAAGAGCCGCGATCGCAAGAGCGAATTTTCATGTGCAGCGCACAATCAATCAGCAAATAAGTGACGATCGCGAGCGCATGAGTCAACTACTCACTGAAAGAGCGCAGCGAAATGCGCAAGAAAAAGAGAGTCTACGTAATGAAATCACACAGCTTAGGGACGAGATGGCGGATAGTCGCTGCGTTGTCCCTCCCACTGTTACTGAACGCTTGCGCGAGCCCTATTAAACCAGACCCTATAGTGGTTACTGAATACATTCTCCCGCCAGAAGGATTAATCCTTCCATGCTATAAGCCGCAAGTGATTGGTACATGGCCAGAAGTCGTTACTGAAGATATTCCGAGACTGAAATCAGCGCTCAGCGAGTGCGCCGCTCAAACTGATGAGTATCTCAAGTGGAGAACCCTCAAGAATAAACCAGGCTGAATGATATTGGCGCACAAGAATAGACATAACAGGAGCCATTCGGGTAGTGGCTCCGATTATGTTTAACACGAGAGCTACAAAACTGATGAAAGCAAAGCGCACAGGCAAAGTTAACGCTGTTATTGGCTATAACGGCCAATCAGCCCGGGTAAGACTCTCGTCGGGTGAGCGTATCTGCATTCCAACTACCCATCGTCCGGTTATAGGGGATTGGGTAGTAGAGGGAGAGCTCTCTAACGAGCAGCCAAGAAAGAACTAAGAGAGTGACATGTCAAACAACTGGGAACTATTACAAAAGAAATTCGAAGTTGCCCACGCGAGAACTGGCATATCGGCAAAAGAGTGGTGCGAAACTCAAGGGCTCAATTACAACTCCGCACGTCGCTACATCAAAGTACGCAAGACTGCGCACGATGAAACTGCGCAGCGCACTGCGCAAAACGCAAGAAAACACTCTGCGCAAATTAGAAATGCGCAAAGTGCGCAAAAAGCAGATCAGAAAAAAGTGACGCGGAAAAATGGTCACAAACAAAATGACACACCGTTGCAACCTCAAAAGAATGCTAACGAACATGACATGGGATTGGGTGAACGAGATGAAAGCGGTCGTTTTCGCCCAGGCCATAAAATATCAGTCGGTAACGCTGGCAATCCAAATCCCAGTAATTCAGCAGAGCCAGGCAATGCGAGAGCAAGAAAGCATGGCATTTACGCTAAGTACTTCAAAGAAGAAGAGCTGGAAAAGTTCGATGCAGCCGCTATTGCTGATTTACAAGATGAGCTGGAGTTGTGCCGCGTCCGTTTGCAGTCGGGAGCGGAAGCACTGGCTCAGTGTATGAGTGACATCAAAAACGCCAGCTCAATTGAGGATAGAGTGTCACTTTATGAGTCTTATGCGCGGATCGACAACGGAATGGCATCACTGACAAGCCGGATTGAATCTATCACCCGCACGCTTTCAGGATTACGGATAGATACGGTTAAAGTTCCTCATATCGTCGCTGACACAAAACGCGTCGAGAATGCTGCTCGCAAACTTGGCCTTGAGGCTGACAAGATAAGCAACGAAGGTAAAGGCGATGATACACCGGTGTCACAAATTCTTGATGATATTCGCGCCATGGGCAGCGATGGTTTGATGAGCAAACTGCAATGACACATCAGTTTGAAGATGTTTCAGACGCGGAACGTCTCGAGATAGAAGAAAAGCTCAGAGATAAATGGTGGCGTCTCGATAATCTCTACATGATCGAGAATGAGCAAGGGCAGTTAGTTCGCTTCCGACTTCGGCCTGCTCAGCGACTTCTCTTTGAGATGATGTGGTATCTCAACATCATTTTAAAAGCGCGGCAACTTGGTTTCTCGACAGCGATTGATATTTATCTGCTTGATGAAGCACTTTTTAATAACAACCTCAAATGCGGGATCATCGCACAAGATCAATCCGCGTCCGGTGAGATTTATCGAACCAAGATTGAGGTGCCGTTTGATAACTTGCCAGCTTGGCTTAAGACGCGATTCAAAGTCAAAAGCCGACGCTCAGGAACAACGGGAGGCTTCATTGTCTTTGAGCATGGCTCTAGCATTCAAGTGGCTACATCCTTTCGTTCAGGCACGGTTCATCGTTTACACGTTTCAGAGCATGGCAAAATCTGTGCTAAATACCCCGCGAAAGCGAAAGAGGTTCGCACCGGTACGCTTAACGCGGTTCACCCTGGCTGTATCGCTTTTATTGAGTCTACTGCAGAGGGTGTGGGCGGCGACTTTTACACGATGACGATGAAGTCGCTTGAGATGAGTCGCAGTGAAAAGCCGCTGACACAGTTGGATTGGAAGTTTCATTTCTTCGCGTGGTGGCAAGATCCAAAGTATCGCGCCAAGGTTCCTGAGTCTGGGCTTGTTATGAGCAAAACTCAGCGAGAGTACTTTGATGCTGTCGAAGACGCTATGAATTGTGTCATCGATGATGAGCAGCGCCAGTGGTACGTGTTGAAAGAGGCCGAGCAGCGCGATGAGATGAAGCAAGAGTTTCCGTCTACGCCGCTTGAAGCTTTCTTAACGTCTGGTCGAAGAGTCTTCGATTCACTTCATACCATGCAAGCCGAAGGCGATACGATGAATCCAATCATCATCTACGATATCGAGCCAGTAACGGGCAACATGGTTAAGGCTAATAAGCCAGAAACCATGGACGAACAAGGGCAAAACTCAGTCATGAACATGCTGCTGGTTTGGGAGCTGCCCGAGAAGGATGAAGATTATGCGATGGGTATCGATATTGCAGAAGGCCTTGAGCACGGTGACCGCTGCAGTCTTGACGTTGTTAAGCGAAGCACTGGCGAGCAAGTGGCCCATTGGTACGGATATCTCGATGTCGAGCTTTTTGCACAGCTCGCAGCGCACATCGGTAAGCTTTACAACTGGGCTTATGCAGGACCAGAGCGAAATAATCACGGCCATGCCTTTATCCTTGAGTTTAAAAAGCACTACAAAATCAGCCGTATTTACTCTGAGCAATATATTGATAGAGCGGATGAAGATGAAACCGTCAAGCTTGGCTGGCTCACAACCAAGTACAGCAAGCCAATTTTAACCGAGGGATTAAAAACCTTACTTCGCAATCGTCAGTCCGGGATCCGCTGGATTGGCACAATCAGTGAAATTACCACCTACGTCTATCAAAAAAATGGCTCAATGGGCGCTCAAGAAGGCTGCTTTGACGATCAGGTCATGAGCTATGCCATCGCTCAAGAGATGCGAGCAAGAATGCCCGTCACCTACCAAGATACTCCAATTCAACGTGACAAATCTAAACACTGGATGGCGCACTAATGAAAAAAATCGAACAACAAAAGCTACTCAATATTATGTCGGATATTGATGCTCAGCCGAACTGGCGAACCCATGCAAACAAAGCGTGCGCGTACTACGATGGCGATCAGCTAGCGCCGCAAGTCGTTGCGGTACTTAAAGAGCGCAATCAACCAATGACTATGCACAACTTAATCGCGCCAACTGTCGATGGGGTTTTGGGGATGGAAGCTAAGACGAGGACGGATCTGCTTGTCCTTGCTGACGATCCGAGTAAAGAGTTTGATGAATTGGCTGAGGCTATTAACGAACAGTTCAAGGATGTGTGTCGGTTAGCCAAGTTAGATAAAGCAAGATCAGAAGCTTATGCGTCACAAATCAAATGCGGCTTTGGCGCGGTTGAAGTGTATCGCAATGAAAATCTCTTTGGTCCCAAATACAAAATCAAAAACATACCTCGCGATGAAATCTATTGGGACTGGTTATCAAAAGAATCGGACTGGTCAGATGCTCGCTGGGTAATGCGCTGTCGCTGGATTGATGTTGATGAGCTAATGACGATAGTCCCAGATAAAAAAGACATCATTAAAAATGCCGCGAACGGCTGGCATGGGTTTGTCGAGACCAATCTCATTGAGGGGATGGACGCTAATCTTGTCAATGCTTATGAAGAGTTTAAAGGGTACAGTCGCCAGCAAACAGAATGGCTCTCTCAAAACCGTAAGCGTATCCGATTGCAAGTGATCTACTATCGGACAATGGAGCGAAAACCAGTAATAGAGTTGCAAAATGGGCGCGTGATTGAGTTTGATAAAAACAATCTGCTTCATGCCACGGCAGCGGCTATGGGCAAAGCGAACGTTCGTATGGCTCAAGTAAGCCGGATCATTGAAAGTTGGTATGCAGGCCCACATCACTTAGGCGATAAAGATTGCGACGCACCGCAAGGGCTGTTTCCTCTCGTTCCATTTTTTGGTTATCGCAAAGATGCCAATGGTGAGCCTTATGGTCTCGTCGCTCGCGCCATACCCGCTCAAGACGAAGTTAACTTTAGACGCATTAAACTCACCTGGCTTTTGCAAGCGAAGCGCGTTATCGCTGATAAAGATGCAACGAATATGAGCCGTGAAAAGGTGCTAGATGAAGTTGAACGAGCGGATGGCTATATCGAGCTCAACCCAGACCGTAAAAACAACAAATCTGTTGCTGAGGCTTTTAGAGTTGAGCAAGATTTTAATATCGCTCAGCAGCAGTTTAATGTCATGCAAGAGTCGATGAAGCTCATACAAGACACCATGGGCGTTTATGCGGCATTCCTTGGTCAAGGCCAAACCAGTCAGTCTGGCGTTGCTATTGCTAACTTGGTGGAGCAGGGCGCAACAACGCTTGCTGAGATTAACGATAACTACCGCTACTCGTGTCAGTTACTGGGTGAGCTTATTCTTAGCTACCTCATTGAAGACATGAAAGGTAAACGTAATGTGCCGATCACCATTAATCGCGATGATCCGCGAAAACGTAAGCAAGTCATTGTCAATCAAGAGACCGAAGAAGGGTTAACGAACGACATTACAAAACTAAGAACGCACATTGCCCTTGCGCCAGTGCAGCAAACCGCAGCGTACAAGCAGCAGCTTGCCGATCGCATGATGCAAATCACGGCGCAGATGCCACCAGAAGTGCAAGTCGCTGTTATCGACCTCGTCGCTGAGCTTACCGATATTCCAAACAAAGCAGAATTCATTGACAGGGTGCGTGATGCAATCGGCATTCAGAAACCGCAAGATGAAATGAGCGAAGAAGAAATTGCAGCCATGGAGGCGCAACAGCAGCAACAAGAGGCGCAAATGCAGTTGGCTATGCGTGAGATGGAGGCGAAAGTGCAGAAGCTAGAAGCAGAAGTACAAAAATCCATGGCAGTAGCTGAAAAAGAACAGGCCGCGGCTAATTCAGCGCGTTATCGTGACGCGAAAACGCAAGCGGAAACAGGCAAGCTACTGCAAGAGATCGAACGAATGGACCAAGAATTGCAGCAAATTCGCAATCAATGGGCCACCATGATTGAACAGCAATTGGATGCGCTGACGTTGTAATTGAATGCCGCCGAAAAGTGGAGTACATTTTATCCACGATGTGAAGCCTCGCCCTTAATTGGTCGGGGCTTTTTTGTTTCTGTCGTTAAGCATTCTTTCGAGAGTGTTTAACCGCACAGACAGCGATACGTCTACACAGGAGAAAGCACGAATGACAATCAATCTAGATAATTTAACTGGCAATGAAACCCCTGAAGAGCTGGAAGCGCTGCTTGATTCCATCGATGGTGTTTTGGATGACGATTCAGAGCATGACGATGACGATATTGAGTTAGACGACGAAAACTCTGATGGTCGCTCTGATACTGACTCAGCCGATAGTGATGCTGCGGACTCGGCAACCGCACAGGATGAAGAGCAGCAGGAACAGCAAGAAGAGCAAAAGCCAAAGGGCGTGGCTGCAAAAGATGGCGAGCACGTTATTCCTTATGACGTGTTAGAGCGTGAGCGCCAAGAAAAGCAGCAGCTCAAAGAGCAGCTTGAAACGATGCAGAAAAAGCAGAGCGATTGGGAGCAATCTCAACGTTTACTTGAGCTTCGTAACAAGCAGTTGGAAAAGCTCGGTGTTGAACCTGAGGACTTGCCGGAAAACTTATCTGTTTCTGATGAGCAGCTTGAAGCATTGATGGATGATTACCCAGAGATTGGTAAGATCTTGAAGGTCATTGTCGCTAAAACAAGCGCAAATCAAGTTGTCAAACCAGAGCCTACCGAGCCAGATGTTAACCCCGTTGTTGATGTGATTGAGCAAAATGCCGATTTATCCGCATGGCGCGATCAAGGTGGTGAAAGCTGGAGTAAAGCGGTAGAGATTGATGAGCAGTTACGTGCCGATCCGCAATGGGCAGATAAACCACTGGCAGAGCGCTTTGCCGAAGTGGTGAGTCTGACCAAGGCTGCAATGTCACCGCCAACTCCGGATAAAGCCCCAGAGCTGAGCGAGCAAGATATTAAAGCTAAAGCCGAAGAGGTAGAGCGCAAAGCGAAAAGTGCTCTGCCTTCTTCACCTAGTGCCATCGGCTCAACCAGTAAGCATCAACCATCAGAGCTTGAACAGTTAGCAAACGCTGATACAGAAAGTTTGATGGTGATGATGCAAGGTAAGAGTCAGGCAGAAATTGAAGCATTGCTTGAAATGGCTGGCGTGTAGACGCCGTAATCCATTACCCCGTTCGAAAGAGCGGGGTTTTTTATGTCTGGAGTTTAGAAAATGACAACAATTACTAAGCAACAAGCGCGTAAGATCCAAGAGGTTGGTCTATTTACCTCAACCCTTCGCGCTCGTTCTTTCGTGAACATGCTGACGGAAGAAATCCCCAAATCAGCCGTGCCGGATAAAAAGGGCATGGAGAAGCAAACCAGTGCTCATGCTCCTATTGTGCGTGTGACAGACTTATCAAAAGGCGGCGGCGATACCGTCGATATGCAGATTGTTCACCACTTGAATAAGCGTCCTACCATGGGCGATAAGAAAATCGCAGGGCGCGGTGAGTCGTTGGACTTTACCAACTTTGAGCTGGGCATTAACCAAGGCCGTCACCAAGTTGATGCCGGTGGTAAAATGTCTCAGCAGCGTACAACGCATGATTTACGTAAAACTGCCCGTACATTGCTCGGCCCTTATTTCAACAACCTGCAAGACCAAGTTTCTATCATTCATGCCGCTGGCGCTCGTGGTGATTACTTTGCTATCGATAGCATTGTGCCGCAAGAGTCACATGAAGAGTTTGCTGAAATCATGGTCAATGACGTACTACCGCCAACCCACGATCGTCACTTCTTCGGCGGCGACGCGACTCGTTTTGAAGATCTTGACGAAGCTGATGTGTTCTCAATGGAGTCAGTTGATAACCTCAACCTTTTTATTGAAGAGATGGCAAACCCACTGCAACCCATTCGTTTTCAGGCTGATGAGCTTGCCGGTGATGAGCCTTTCTATCTCCTGAATATAACACCGCGCCAATGGGATAGTTGGAAGAAAACATCAAGCTATAAAGATTGGCAGCAATTGGTTGCCTCTGCGCTAAATCGCGGTCGCAACTTTAAACATCCTGTCTTTGCCGGTGAGTGCGCGATGATGGGCAATATTCTTGTGCGTAAGTACAAAGGCATGCCAGTCCGATTCAATCAAGGTTCGAAAGTCAAAGTGTCGAATAACGACAAGTTGGCAACGGTGTCTGAAAAAGAAGCCGGTACTACTGTTGATCGCGCCATGCTGATGGGTGGTCAGGCTTTAGCAACAGCTTGGGGTAAAACTCAATCCGGCAACTCTTTCTCGATTGTCGAAGAGAAAACGGATGCGCAGAACCGGACCGAAATTACGATTGGTTGGATGAACGGTGTTAAGAAAATCCGTTTCGCTGACAAAACAGGTCGCGTGAATGATCACGGTATCATCGTTCTCGATACTGCGGTCAAGCTTGGCTTTTAATTGATGGGGCGCATGTCGCCCCTGTGGAGTAAACACTATGGCTATTCATCAAGCCCCAAGCATGCGTGACCGCATTTATGTTGGTACGCATGGCAACGTTTCACTGGCTCAAGTTAATGTCGCTCTCGCTGCGATTGCTGCCAATGATGAGGTTCAAGTGATTGAGCTGGAAATTGGTATGAAGATCACCGGCTTTCGCGTGATCACGTCCGGCGTTGGCGCTGGCGTCACCGCTGATATTAAAGTCGGTAGCAAAGTAGTTAAAGCTGGCGTGGCTCTGTCCGCTGCCAAAGCTGAGAGCATTCTCATTCCAACGGAATACACAGAAAGCAAGCAGCCTTTATCGCTGGTCATTAAAGGCGGCACCGCAAATGGCACAGTAACGCTGGGTGTGGAATACCTAGCCGAAGGTTACTAACCAACCCAGTCAAAGGAAAGGCGGCATAGTCCGCCTTTTTGTTTTGGAGAGAAACTATGTCAAAAGTTCAGATTGTTTATATCGGGCCCAAAGAGCGCAAGCGAGACACCATCACTGGTAGTCGCCAAGTGTTCCCGCGCTTAAAGCCCATTGAAGTTACCGAAGAGGCTGCGGCTATCCTACTGCGCTTTGAAAACACCTTTGTGCATGTTGATGAGCTCGACGGCAAGCTTAAAGAGCATGAAGAAGCCGAAGCCAAAAAAGCAGCGCTTGAAGAAGAACTCAAGAAGCAAGCAAAGCTAGAAGCGGAGCAAGTTTCGTTCTTAGTCAATATTGGTGGTGAAGACGTTGATATTTCTAAGTTAGCGGCCGCGAAAATTCATACTCACATCGTTGCTGCGGGTCTTGATATCAAAGGCCAGCAATCCGGTGAAAGCGCTGATGATTATCGTAAGCGTGTTCGCGCTGAACTAAAAGGGTAAGCCATGAAACAAGTTCCGGTATCCGACTTTATTCCTTACCTAAGAAAGCTGGTTCCGGTGGACATTCCACTGGTTGCGAGAGAAGCGTTGGTTACTGCGGCTATACGCTTTTGTCGTGATACGCGGATCTTGATTTTTGTTAGTGAACTTGATTCTGTCTTCGATCGCCAGATAGTGAAAGCCGTTAGCAAATTGGCTGAGAGCAGGAGCACTGATGGCGGCATTAAGGCGTGCGATATTATCAGCGTAACGTCAAATGGCGAGTCGTTAGAGCCAGCGACGGATTATCACCTCGTGTCGCTGGATGAGCTTAGGTTCTTATCAGACTATCGAAACGTAATGATCACCTCTATCGTTGAGCCTACCCTTGATACCAAGTTTTTGCCTGAGCAACTCTTTACCGATTGGCTTCATGCGATTTGTCACGGTGCAGCAGCACTGATTTGTTCATGCCCAGGTGCGCCGAAAGACGTTGCTAAGTTGAGCCTGTATCACGAGACCAATTTTGTTGAAGCGATAAATCACGCAAAACGCTGGAGAATGGAATCGGCCCTCGTTGAGACTATCCCTAATCGTCGTAACCGAAAGAGAGAGTTCTTCTAATGAAAGCAATGGATCTAATCAATCGAGTGGCAGAGGAAGTTATCGATACTAAATTTAAGTTTTGGAGTAAGGAGTATCATTTATCTAGCCTCAATGATGGGTTATCTGCATTAATCATGGTTCGTCCCGATCTGGCAAGGAAGATAACAGAAATCAATTTAACCCCAGGTCAAATACGAGTGGTGTTGCCAGAGCAAGCTTATAAGCTTCTCTCTGTAAACCATTGTGGTGGTTACTCATTACAATATATTGATATTGATCGGCTCAATCAGAACTATGAGCGCTGGCGAATGATGGAGGATGAGCAACCGACAAACTGGACACGAAATGAGTTAGATGAAACCTCTTTCTTCGTATTCCCCAAGCCGACTATCCCCATTTCCCTTGAGTTTGAATATGCAGAGAAGTTGAGAATAACGAATATTGATGAACCAGTGCCAATCCCAGAAGTTTATGAAGCATTGCTTTTTCATTACATGACTTATCGTGCTTATTCAAAAGAGGGACAGCAAGAGTCACAGCAAGCCAAGGCTCAATCTCATTACCAAGCATTTCAGATGGCGTTAACCGGAAAATCAGACTCTGACTATCAAAAAGCGGCCCGACTTAAAGCGAGTGAGCGGGCCCTATCATGATGATAGCCGTTATGGCAGCTAATTTTGGTTTCAATGTATGCTTATAGATATTTCCATGATGCGCGGTGAAATCCCTCGTCTTATGCCGCACTTATTACCCAATGAAGCAGCAACAATTGCAACAGACTGTCAATTTGAGCGTGGAGTTGTCGAACCATTAAAATCTGATTTGCTAATCGCCTCTCTCCCCCAAAGGCCAGTAACGCTCTTCAAATATCACGATAAGTGGCTGCAATGGTCTCGTTTAGTTAATGTGATCAGGAACCCTATGGCTCAAGATGAATGGGGACGGATTTACTGGTCAGGGCAAGGTAAACCTAAGGTATCATCGAAAGATATCATTACGGGTTCTAACAGGATCAATCCGCAAGCTTGGTACGATCTAGGTGTTCCAGCGCCTAATTCACCTCCCATCGTCACTAATATTGATGACTCAACAGGCGAAGAGCCGCCAGAAGGTGAGCACGACAGTTATGATGATGAAGATAGAGTCTACATTCAGACTTTTGTGACTCGGTTTGGTGAAGAGGGTAAGCCTGGTGAACCCAGTAAAGCAGCTTTAATCGAGAAGCCCAGATCGACGGTCACAATTCAGTTATCACAACTTACGGTGAACACGCACAATATTACACACACTCGCTTATATCGTTCAGTTACGAACTCTGGTAACGCTGAATATGTCATGGTAGCGGAGTTGCCTATTTCTCAGCAAACATACAAAGACAGCACAAAGGATGCTAATGGTCCCATCCTAGAAACGTGGGACTACGATTTGCCAGATGAGAAGATGCAGGGACTTTGTGTAATGGCTAATGGAATATGCGCTGGCTTTGCTGGCAATGAAGTTCGTTTTTCGGAAGCGTATTTACCGTATGCTTGGCCTAAGTCTTATAGCCTCACGTCAGAGTTTGAGATTGTCTCGTGTGTTGCAATTGGCAACGCTTTGGTTGTGGGTACCAAAGGTAATCCTTATCTATTCACCGGTGTGACCCCTTCGGCCATTACCGCTACTAAGTTAAATAGTGAACAAGCGTGCGTATCAGCAGAGTCAATGGTGGCAATCAATGGTTCTGCGGTTTATGCCTCACCTGATGGCTTGGTGGCAGTGACTCAAGATGGCGCGACGCTCATCACCGAACAGATCATTGCTCGTGAAATATGGCAATCCTTTAAGCCTGAAACGATTAGAGCTTGGGCTAATGAAGGTCAATATATCGCGCTTTATGATGGTGGTGGATTTGTGTTTGATTTGACTGGCGGTCACTTCACTCAGATTAGTAACATATGGCATGCAGCTTATGCCGATCTAGAATCGGATAAATTGTTTATCGCTAAAGATAAAACGCTGTACGCGTGGAAGTCAGGCTCTGATCCACTCTTATATAAATGGCAAAGCAAAACATTTGTTGTTCCCAAACACTCGGTATTCTCATCGATGAGAATCGTTGCTGATGAGATTAAGAAAGTCTCCGTTGAGGTGTTTGTTGATGGAGAAACGATCCTCTCTTTGAATGAAGGCGATCTTGAAGATGAGCTATTTAGATTGCCAGCAACCAGAGGTAGCAAAGTTAGCGTTAAAGTTGGTGGTCGTTCTCGTATAGAGCGGATCATGATGGCTAGCACGATGTTGGAGCTGAGCTAATGAGTCGTTCCGGGTTTAGGGCGGGAAGAGATCAATCCAGCCTTACAGAAAACATCGAGTTATTGACTGGACAACGTGGTGATGGTGGAAGTAAAGCCGTAACGTACCGAGACCTAGCCAAGCTCGGCGTTTTAACCTTGCGAAGAGGATCGGGTGGTAAAGTTATTCCTGAAATCGCTAAACCAGATCATGGTGGTGGTAACCATGGAATATTAAGACCCACTCAACCTCAAGGTGTTTCAGCCTATGGTGGATTTGGCTCTATTTTAGTGAAATGGGAGAACCCGACTTATGCAGGCCATGCTCACGCTGAAGTGTTCAGAAACTCCGAAAATGTACTTGCAGATGCGACTCTGATTGCCACCGTTAACGCGAATGTTTTTAGCGATATAGTACCTGTAGGAAGCGGGTTTTATTATTGGATTCGATTTGTCAACGTGAACAATATTCAAGGCGCACATAGTACGCCTGCGTTTGCAAAAACCAGCTCAAATATTAGCGATGTGATTGATGAGATTGGCGAGCAAATGCGTGAGTCTGTGTTAATCAAGTATTTGGAAAAAGAGATCAACCTCGTTGATGAATCGCTTAATGAAGAGACCAAAAAGAGGCTCAGTGAACAAGCAAAAATAAATGAAGCCATAAAAAACGTTTCTGTTGAGACCAATAAAAATAAGTCGGAGATCCGTGAGACTCAGAGAGTCGTTTCCGATATCAATTTAGGTTTATCGCAAAAAATATCTACAGTAGAGTCTCAAGTAGGTGAAGTGAGTTCAGCTGTACAGTCAAATTCACGGGCAATATCAGAAACCAATCGCTCGTTATCTCAGCAGATTAATACGGTGCAATCTGAATTAAAAGGAACTAAATCCGCCGTTCAGACGAACACCAATACAATAGCGCAGATAAATAAAGATGGTACTACGGCTTTTAAATCCATGTGGTCAGTAAAGGCTCAAGCGGGTCAGATAACAGCTGGTATTGGTATTCTTGCGAAGAGTGATGGCACTAGCCAAGTCGCGGTGAGCGCTAGTCAGTTTTTTGTCTTTGACCCGAAAAACCCTAACGCAAGTATTACTCCTACCTTCGCGATTGATAAGGGAAGAGTGGTCATTCCGAAGGCTCTGATCGAGAATGCGACCATTCAGATACTTCAAGCCCAAAAAATTACTGCTGATTTTGTTCGAGCTGGCGTAGCGATTTCATCGCCTAAAATTAACGGTGGTCAGGTGAGAGGTGGTGATGCAGGGTTTGGATCAGGGGGGCCATACAGTGGCTATCGAACCTTCATTCATAGTAATGGATTATTGCAAACCAATCATCTTCAAGCCAATGGTGGCTACATAAACAACGTTCTTGCCCAAAATGTCACTATTGCTGAGAATTGTACGATAAGGGGTCACCTGGATGGAGCTAGCGGAACGTTTAAAGGAACGGTACAAGCAGACAAAATTATTGGTGATATCGTGGGCGCAGCTCCTGTACGTCTTTCAAAATCCGTAGTAAATGGTCTCAATGGACGCTGGACCAGAATAGGCTCTATATCAGGGAAAAATAATCTTGGTGGTAGAGCGAGTCTAGTTATGATCCCAGCGTTATTCTCGGTTAGTGTTTCTTCTGGTTCTTCCACTCAAGCATCGACTATAGGGAGATGTAGAGTGATTTTTAATGGTTCGGTATTGGCTATGTCTACTGCAGATTTATCAATAAGTGGTAAACCTTATGCGACGGGGACTCGGGAGTTTAATGCCCCTCCTGTCATTGTTGAAGTGGAACCAGACCAATCATTTTCACTAGCGATAGAAATAAATGCGGGACATAACGCAAATGGTAGCTCTATCAAAGCAATTTCTGACTCAATTGTGCAATTATTTCGAAGGGGTGCCTCTTTTAACTAATCAGCCCTACTCAAAATGGCGCGATCACCTGTTGCCGATCATTGAACAAACCGAGCAACGAAATGATCACGAGTTTGCTAACCAAGTTGATGAAGCCCTGCTATCTGGTAGGGCTTCTTTGTTTCTGGTTGCAGATGGATTTTTTGTATTAGAGCCATCTTTTATTGAGGGAGAAATGGCCGTGTGCGTTCTGTTTGCTTACAGCTTTAATAAAGGCTCGTCAGCTATCTATTTACCTGTGATGGAAAAGCTAGCTAAAGAGGTGGGTGCAAAAAAACTGTTGTTCTGGACAGCGGTAAAAAAACTTCATAGCGTGCTGGTTGCGCATGACTTTCAAAAGATAGAAAGCGGCCACATTGACCGCTGGGAAAAGGTGATTTGAATGGGCGGCAAGAAAGACAAAGTGAAAGAAACACCCCAAGAAATTGCTCAAGCAGAGATAGCCAGTAAGCAGTGGGCTTTGTATCAAAATGAACTCAAGCCCTTTGAGGATAACTTCATTCAGCGTGTTGATGGCTTGAACAATAAAAACAATATAGATAAAGCGAAGGCTTCAGCAGATTTAAGTTACAACCAAGCTTTTAGCCAATCCAGAGGTGAGGCGGCTACCGGTATGGCTGCGGCTGGCGTTGACCCGAGTAGCGGTAAGTTCAAACAAGCGATGAGCGATATCACTCAAGATCAAGCGCTAGGACAGGCAGATACCGTAAACCGAGCGCAGTCTAGTCAGCAAGATAAATACATTGCGGGTTTGTCGGATGTAGCCGCTATCGGTATGGGGCAGCAAGCCACGGCAATGGCAGGACTTGCAGATGTGGCCAGCTTAAGCCAAAACAAAGCCGCTAACGATGCCTACAACTCGTTTAACCGGCGCAGTGCTAATCAGCAATTTGTTGGCGCGGTAGGCGGCGCAGGTTTGAGAGGCTATGACGAGTGGCGAAGAAGTCAGCCTCAAGTACCGTCCACATTAACCAATGACACACTCAATAGAAATACGCCGAGGTAATCATGAGCTACTCATCAAGCACTTATGCTCGTATTCAAAGAGAGCAATATGACGACTGGTTGAATCGTTTTTACCCCAAACAAAAAGAGCTGATGACCAAAATGCAAGATGGCTCTTTACTGAAAGAGCAGCTTGGTCGAGTCGATCAGAACATGCAATCAAGCATTCAAGCTGCAGAACTGGGTAACGCTAATCGTATGGCACGTTATGGTTTAAGTGATGTTAATGGCGGTGTTAACAATGCTAAAGCCGCGCTTGGTACTGTGGCTGCAAAAAATGGCCTGCGTGATTACGAACGCGAGCGAAGCATGCAGGTATTATCAGGCTCCGGCATGGGAATGAATCAATGAGTAACTACAGCTTATTAAGCCTAGCGCAAGGGACGAAAAACAATGCACTAATGGGATTGAGAGATGCAGCGAATAATGAGGAGCGGCGAAATCAAACGAACCAACAACTAAAGCAGGCGCACAAGCAACAAACACTGGGTAATGCTGCTACTGGTGCGGGGATCGGCATGATGGCAGGTGGACCTGTTGGTGCTGCGGTGGGAGCTGGCGTTGGCTTAGTGTTAGGAGGACTTTTCTAATGGCGTTAGATACCAGAGGGATTGCCGATGGTTTTATTCGTGGTTTTGAAGCAGCGGATGGCTATTACAATCGACAAAGGGCAATGGGCCTTCGTGAAGAAGACGCACGCATGCGCAAAGAGAGTCATGAAGTTGGGCTTAAAAGTATCGATCAGCAAATGCAATTGCGCGAGTCTCAAGAGCAGAGAGCGCAAGGTCAGTATGAACATAGCTTGAGTGCCTATGATGATCAGCAAAAGCTAGCCACTCAACAAGAAAAAAGAAATCAAGAGGCTCACTCTGCCAATATGGGCTTAAAAGAGGCGAGCACAAGCTTACATAAATTCAGGCTTGAGCACGAAAAAAGAGCCGCTTTTATTAGTGAAAACATGCCATTAATTCAAGCAAAGTGGCAAGACTTGGCTAATGGTGGTGATGATTTCTCTGTATTTGACGCGCCTGAAATCAAAGGCTCTGCTTACGATCCTCGCCGATACCTTGACCCTAAGCTTCAAAAAGCCAGAGAAGTGATTGAGAAAGGGATGCAAAATGCAGACGGGATACAGGGTTTCTTTAGCGATCCGAAGGCAGTTGAGGCGGTCGGTACTTTCTATGAACCCAACATAAAGCAGGTGATAGGAACAAAATCAGCAGACGGTAGAGTGATTAAAAATGCGAAACTGGGTGGTGTTCATCTTGCTCAAGATATCAGCCCAGATATTCCAGGCGATCAGCCAGGTATCGTCATGTCTATTGATGTCGATTATGGCGATGGTAAGTGGGTTCGAAAGCCAGTGACGGAAAATCGCTCATCCGCTCAAGATGATTTTGTAAAAGTGATCCCGCTTGAGCATGCTATGCAAGATCTGATGGGGCAGATGAAGTACGCCAAGATGGTAACATTTACCAATGCTTATCAGCAGCGCTTTGGATCTGGTGATAATGGCTCAAATCAAATGGACGCTGAAATGAGAAAGGCTTTATTGGAGATAGATAAAGCCGAGGCAAAAGCGCTTGAGGCTGGCGAGTTAACCGCAGAGCTGCAGCAGCAATACAACAGTATTCGTGAACGAATCACTCAACGATATGCTACTGGCAGTGCCAATCATGGTCAGCCCAATGTTATGCAGGAGGCCTCGGCCAATCCTATAGAGCAATGGGCGAACGATGAAAGCAAGCAAGCTTTCTTGTCTGAACTTAGTGAAGTTATGCCACTGGATGGCATGCCGATCGAAACTATTGAGCAAATATACCAAGACGTTATACAGGAAAAGCGAGCTTCAGAATTGGAGGAATTCTTACGCTCGACCAAGGGCATGACCGTTGAGCAGGTTCGTAAGGCGGCTGCAGAAAGGGGGCTTGATTCTGACGAGCAAGCCAAAGTGGTCAGTCAGGCAAGGCGTAACGAATATCTAGAGAGAACGCCTGATGCCATTAGAGATTTACCTCAGGCAATTGCGGAGAAAGCCTCTCAATTTGGGGCAAACCGAGCAAACCTAGAAACTGGTAAGGTTGTACCAAGACCATTCTAGAATTCGCCTCAAAATAGGGTATTATTTACCCATGATGCAAAGCCTCACCCTTTTGGGTGGGGCTTTTTTGTTGCCCGGAGAAAAAGATGCAAGACAAACAAATGCTCGGACAAGGCCTGCTGCCCAATGCGACCGTCAACGCTCAAGTAGATATGAGTCAGCCAACGCAAAAGCCAAAGCGCTTTTTGCCTGAAAACTTTAATCCGCAGAAGTATATGCAAAGGCAAGAGCCAGAAAACCTTGATGTATCGTTTATGGACGCGGTAAAGGCTGTGGGTAGCGGTGCAGCAAGCATGTTCGCAGGTGTTGGTGAGCTTGGGCATCAAACCATCGGTGTTGGCGCTGGATTGCGCGACATTTCTCAGTCTATATCAGAAAGCTTAATCGATAGCATGACGCCTGACGGTCAGACCGCGTTGAATCGCTCTCTATTTACCGAAAATGAAAATGGCCGGCTTGCGCTTGGTGATGGTGCAAGCGACATTGACGTGTGGGCAATGAAGATTGCGCAGGGTCTGGGCTCTCTTGCTGGCACGGTATTGCCTGGCGGAGCAGCAGGGGCGGCAGCAAGGGTTACTCTTGGTCGAGCCATCACGAATAACATGATAAAGCGCGGCCTTAGTGAAGTAGCTGCAAAGCAAGTGGCTGATAAAGCGGTTGGCCACATTGCTGGAGCAGCGGCTTTAGGCGGTGGCTTTGCTGGATCTTTAGGTGGCGGGGCTTTAGATGCAAAAGCAGCAGTTTTGGATATGGATTTTAACTGGCTAGCGGAAAACTCAGATACCTTTCGTGACAATGCGCATCGAATAATGACCGATCCTAAATATGCAGACCTATCACCAAAGCAAAGAATGGAACTTGCAAGAGAAGAAACGGCAGAGCACGCCAGTCAGTCAATGATGGCTAATCCTATCTCCATTGCTGCAAGTGCGGCAGGTGCACTCGGTGATAAGATGTTATTTGGTGCGATAACCGGAAAGTTGGGTAAATCAGTAGCCGGTGGGGCAACCAAAGGTGCGGTTGGTGAAATGGCTGCAGAGGCTATGGAGTCTGGTGGTCAAGCTTATTCAATGAATACCACATTGAATGACGTTGCTGGAACAGATACCGATCCGTGGCAGGGTGTTAAATCTGCCGCTGCAGAAGGCGGCGTGATTGGTGGAATGGTGGGTGGTCCTGTGGGCGCGGTGGGTGGTTACCGTGGAAGTAAGCAACATTCGCCTCTAGATCAAACGCCGCCATCCGAAACTCACACTGTTGAGCTTAATCAAGAAGAACGAGTTGATGAAGCTACTCCTAGCCAGAATGTCAGTCAGACAGCTTCCGATCAAATCAAAGCAAGGTTTGATGAGTCTCGATCGTCCTTGGTCGAATCGGGTGTGCTTCCCGAGCAAAATGATTTGCAAGAAACTATTCAGCTTGCAAGAGCGCTTGACCCAGAGAGAGCTGCGCAAATAGAAGCAGAGTTGAAAGACGAATCGATTAGCGAGGAACGGGCGAATCAACTTGAGGCTGAATACTTTAATCTTGCTGAAAATGCTCGACGAATGGATATCGATCCGGTGAGTGCCATCGTTGAAGATAGGCTTGCAGCGAATAAAAAACGGCCTGTTAAATCAGAGTCTAGTCAGCAAACAGAGCAGAAAATCCAGACCGAATTACAACCAGAAACGTTACCAGCAGAAATAGCGGATAAGTATGGCTTGCCTCGTGACTATGAGCCAACGAAACAAGCGCAAGCAATTCGAGAGCAGCAAGGTATTGCGTTAAGGGATGACTTAGAAATGCGCTCGGAACCTATTCAGGCACAGCCAGTTAGCCCATCCGATGTTAACCAGTCTGCCGTTGATATTAGGCAACGCCTACTTGAAAGCGATCGGCAAGAAAGAGATCAGCAAAGGCTGAGAGCTAAGGATTTTGAGACGGCTAAAAATCAGTTTAAACAAGATCGAAAGCTTTCCAGAGACGATGTTAGTATTGAGCCACAGGCTGGTAAGTCAAACTTTTCTAATCGCCCCAACAGCATGAAACTTAGAGAGCAAGGAAAAAAGCCTGTTCGTGATTTTGAGGGAATAGAAAGAAAAACGAGTGCCATTAAAAAGCAATTAACTGAGCAATTAAAACAGGAATCAAGCAGATCTCCGAAAGCGAATAAAATTGAGGACTTTGGCGAAGTTCTTCACGGTGCAAAAAAGCACATAATGGGGGCGCTAGGTGGAGCCCTTGAGAAAAACCAAAGCACTGATGACATTACATCTCAGCCACTTTCTAAAAGCTGGCCAAAGCCGGACGCAAAGAAAATGATCCAGGAGGGAGTAAGCCCAGAAACAGTGGCGGCTTTATCCATAATCAGAAGTCGAATGGCACAAGCGAAACCAAGGAATACTCACAAGCTGGCTCGATGGTCTAGCGCCGTGAAATCGGGTTTAGACTTGTCGCGCATGATTGCTAATGGCGACATCGATTTATCCCAAGCCGATCTCCCTAGCACCTTAAAGGATATCAAGTCACTCATGAAATTGGCAAAGGACTTGACGCCGGAGCAGATAGATAAGTTGGCAAGCTATTCAATACGCTCAGGAAGTTACTCTCTCGCCGACGGCAAAAGATACAATCCGCCAAAGACGCTGTTTGATATTGTAGGTCCCCCATCTCGGAAAATAACGGGAAAGAGCTTTGAAAGTGAGGCCGAGGCAGTAGAGGCGCTAAAAGAATTGCTAACCTCAGATCACGACAGCTCAACAACCTCGAAAAGAAAAGCCAATATCGATGTTTATAGACGCCGATCACCGGATGGTCAGTCTGAGTATTTTATTGGCCTTAAGGCTGGCAAGAATGTTGTCACAGTAAAGGATGGGTTTGATAGTGGTAATGCAGCGAGGGAGTATTTGCAGTCAAACCGAGAGGCGCTAGAAAGTAAAATTAGCGATATCCGAAAAAAAGTATCACAAGAACAGCGAAACAAGAGTAATCGTGATCGTCAGGGTATCGAGCGTAGAAAAGGGGATGTTTCTCCCGAACAGTTTTCTGATGCTTTCGGTTTTCGCGGAGTACAATTTGGTAACTGGGTTGAAGGTGCAAGGCGACAAACAGAGCTCAATGATGCTTATGATGCGCTCATGGACTTGGCCGAATTGGTTAACATCCCACCTAAAGCCATTTCTCTTAACGGTAAACTGGGCCTTGCATTTGGTGCTCGCGGTAGCGGTAAAGCAAAAGCGCATTACGAGCCTGGCAGTGTTGTCATCAACTTAACCAAAACCAAAGGAGCCGGATCACTGGCGCATGAGTGGTTCCATGCGTTAGATAATTACTTTGGAAAGACTGCAGGTATTCGTTATAGCGAGTTTGCCACCGATGCGCGTCGGCCAGCGGATTTTCGTGGCGAGATCAGGCAAGAGATGGCAGAAGCGTTTTCTTTATTGAGAGACGCTATTGACGCAACGGGCATCAGTGATAGGTCGTCAAAGCTTGACGCCATGAAAAGCAAGCCATACTGGTCAACAATGGTTGAGATGCTAGCGCGTTCATTTGAATCTTATGTGATAGATAAAAATAAGGGCAAGGATATTACTAACGATTATTTAGCTAATATTCTCTCGGAAGAGCAGTGGCAGTCTCGTTATGGAAGAGATCCCGACTTAGATTATGCCTATCCAACCAAGTCAGAATTAAACGCGATTAAACCAGCATTTGATCACTTCTTCCAAACCTTAAAGCACAAGCCTGACGGTGATGGTGTCCTGCTTTACAGCCGTGAGAGCTTCTTGCAGCAAGCGCCAGTAAAAGGAATGACCGTCAAAGGTGCTGAACTTGCTGCCGATCAATGGTTGAAAAACTACAAGGGTGGCGCAGGAGTTAAAATTCAGGTGGTGAAAACTCAACCAGAAGCCGAGGCCATAATGGGCGCAAGCTTTGATGGCTCAGTGGTTAGCGCCTTGTATAGCGATGCAAGACGGCTTGTGGTCGTCGTGGCTGACAACATTGAAAACGCCAAAGATTTACGCCAAAAGTTGCGCCATGAAGTGTTGGTGCATCACGGCCTTAGGGCTGTGGTGGGTGATATGGAATACATGAAGATCATGGAGCGTATTGCTCAAGGTAAAAACTCACCACATCTCAAAGAACTCTGGGATACCGTGGATAGAAACTATAAAGGGTTTGAGCCTCTTTATCAGGTTGAAGAAGTGCTAGCGCATGCTGCAGAAATAGAACGACCAGCCATTAAACGTTGGTTTGATAGCATCGTTGAAATAATAGCTCATGCGCTGCGTCGTGTTGGCTTGATGTCGCCTGGTGATATGACCAAATCGGAGATGTACAACATCGTCAATACGTTAAGCGATCGAATTAAGTCAATCAACCAGTGGGCTGACAAATCAAGGCCCGAGGCAAAAAACACTGAAACCAGACTTTCTCAAACGTTGTTTTCTCAAAAAAGCCGGGTTCCTGAGCATGCTGACATCATTAAAGGGGAGCCAGTTAAGGGCTCAACAATGAAAGAAAAGCGCCTTTATGCCCAGCAGCAGGGATTTAGTCGCGCCGGAATCTATACTAACAAAGATAGTGGCTTTGAAATCACGGTTGGACGAACAGGAGTTAAACACACCACGTCGAGAAAGGCGTTCGATCATTTGCTTTCATCAATGAAGTATATAGATCGAATCATTGAAGATTCACTTTATATTGGGAGCAAACCCGAAGCCAAGGGAAACGCTAATGTTAAAGCCCATCATTACTTCGGAATTAAATACGAATTAGAAGGTCAAGTACACGATGTAGTTGTTGATGTAAGAGAGATGCCGGATGGTAAATTTTACTATGATCACTCTTTCGAGAAAGATGTTTTAGCTTCCGATGGCAACGATTCAGGGTCGCGCCTACTTCCCCTAGAACCCGATAACAATACTAGCAGAGTTGCGGAAGCTGATGAAATATTAACCACGCACGATAGTGGTGTCAATAATGTTTCAGAGGAGCATGATACGGGGAAGATTAAGTTTTCTAAACGAATGGGTGATTCTGCGAACTTAGATCAGCCGTTTGTGACCAATCCCGGTGCAATTTCGCCTCGCTGGAAAGAGTTAGCCAAGCTAAGAGGATGGTGGGATTCTGCAAGCGATGTGTTACGGCGTAACGATGCAACTAAACCCGTTGCAGAGGCTATTGATAACTTTTATGACTTAACTCGTGAACACATGGGCACTGTTAATACCATTATTGATCCTACATTTAGTAAGTATCGAAAACTTAACAAAGCTGACAAAAAAGCGGTTGATAAAGAGTTTGAGAATTACATGCATGCTAAAGAGAGTGGTAATGCACCCGATAAAGCCAAACTGTCAAACATGACTCGTGAATTGGTGGAAACGTGGGAGCAGGTTGCTGATGTTACTGGCCGGATCAACAAAGAGGTTGGCGTTAAGGTTTATGACGTTGTTGCCAAAGAGTGGCGAGACATCGGCTTTTTATCAAAAGACTTCTGGCCACGTAAGCTGCGTCCTGAAATTCAGCAAGCCTTAGCCGACCCTGCAAATCATCACGATACTTGGCGAGCGATGGCCCAAGCACTTTATGATGATGGTCGGATTGATAGCGTGGATTACCAAAAGGCCTCAGAGTACATCGGTAAGGAGCAGGCAAAGCTACCTAAAGACAGCCATAACGATTACTTTGCGGGTACCGAGCAAGCTCGTGGCGTAGCTCTGCCTGCGTTCTTTTATGATTATACTTGGGATGCCGCCATGCAGTATAAGGATAAATGGGCAGAAGCTACTGCGCGTATCCAGTCGTTAGGTCAAAGAGCGGTGACGGGGCAAGATCTGATTGATACCACTGCTGAGAGTATTACAGACCAAAATACGCTTAAGTATTTAAGGGCAACTCAAGACAGGATTTATAACCTTGTTCCAAACGATAGTTATATTCGAGGCGCAGCAACGTTAAATACCTTGGCTACCGGCTTACAGTTAGGTAACCCGGCAACGGCATTGCTAAACCTGATTGGTGGTACTGCGCTAAACTTTCAGGCTTACGGTCCCGTTAGGGCGACCAAGGCATTGATTTCTGAGCTAAAAGACTTGTCTGGCAATATCAAAGACGCGCGAAAAGTTGGGATCTTAATTGATGATTACTTGATGCTCCAACAAGACGCAACCCAGGCAGGGGTAAACGAAAGCTTGCAGAAGTTTGCTACGAATATGATGAAGTGGGGCGGCTATACGCCAATGGAACTGTTTATCCGTACTCATTCACATGTGATTGCAAAAAATATGCTTCGTGAAAGTTTGGCTGCATGGAATCAACAAATTGATAGCAAGAAGTCACTCAAAGAGATGGCGTGGTATCAACGAAATGGTTTTGATGTTGATACATTGATTGCTGAAAATGGCCAAGGGCCAGAGACAAATCGCTTTTATCGCAAGGTAGTTAATACGACTCAGGGGAGTTATCGAATCGACCAAACTCCTATCTTTGTGGATTCGCCGATCGGTAAGTTCTTATTTAAGTATCAAAAATTTGGCACTCAGTTGTCTCGTATGTTCTGGATAAACCATTTAAAACCCTTTATTGATTCTGTTACCAAAGGTGGCGAGACGATAAAATACACCAAAGATGGTAAGGAATATTCCGCTAGGGTAAAAACGTTTATGCCTATGGTGAATTTCTTTGGCGGGGCAATATTAGCCGGTGCAGGGCTTAATGCTTTAAGGGCGGCTATTTTTGGTTACGATGATCCATCTCCAAATTTAGATGAGATAGAAAAAGCACTAGCAAACGATGACACAGCAAAAGCGGTTGCGCTATCTGCAAGCCTAGCTTGGAACTCTATGATGGCAACCGGCGCACTTGGTTTCTTTGGTAACTACATTCAAATGGCGAGAGACGTTGCCGATAGACAAAGAGTTAAATCTCCCATTGATCCACCTGCGCTTGCGCCAGTAAAAGCTTTTGCAGAACTTGGATTAATTCTTGCCGAGCAAGGTACGATCACAAAGAAAGACATAGATAAACTAGCCGACACGATTTCTATTTATCGAACCACTAAACGCGGTGTTTTAGGTGCGGCTGATAATGTTGGTTTGGGGTTTGACGTTGCACGATTGGAAGGCATTCGGCGAGATAGGAATGATATTCGTCGTTACATTCGCCGGTACAGTAATGATATTGGTCTCGAAAGTAAGCGTAGAGCTCCAGAACGTTATGGTAAGACAGAAATGTCACCGATTAATGGTGCATTAATTGAGGCAGCATTGCTCGGCCAACCAGAGCGAATGAAAGCAATTGTGCGTAAACATCTTGAAAGCCTAAAAACGCCTAGTGAAGTACAAAGCGCATTAACTAGCATGCGATCGGCCATTCGTTCAGCGCAGCCAATTCGTGTAAGTTTAAGCCCGTCAATTCGTGAGCGAGCAGAGTTCTTGAAATGGGCGGAAGATAACTTAACGGATTCAGACTATCAGAAAATGATAGAGATGGATCGCGCTTATGTTGAGGCAGCGACCGCAGCAGGCTTGATGACTAAATCAAGAAGAAATGAGCTGGCTAGGCAAGAGCGTAGGCATCGAACATTGACCAGGGAGTTTGACAGTGATCGAGCGCGAGAAAACTTCTTACGCAGACTTGGGGTTTAGTTTTTATAGAAAAGCCCTCCACTAAACAGAGGGCTTCTAATTCCAGACAGTGCAAGCGAAAGCTGTCGATGCCAAGTTAACTGCTTATGAGAATATCGCGCAACTATTAACTATTTATTCTGTTCTATTTTTGCGAAGTATATATAACTTTTATGCGCAATCGCATGCTTATCTGTTTGTCGTCATGATTTTTACAAGTAGTACTAATTGATATAGCTACATTAGTTCAGCCAAAAGAATAGTGTTCGATCAGTTATGATAAAACTAACCTTTATGTTTTAATATGGCATCGAGCTCTTGTTGAACTTATCAAAAGAAATATATTGCGATCTAAGTCGCATACGTTAGAATGCGTCGGTACTAAAGAACAGGTGCATCCGTATTTGTACCAAATTTTGTACCAAATCAGTTTTAAATATTAAGCTTTTGATATAAAGCATTGATTTTTAAGAATAAAAAACAAAACATGTGTTGCTTGGTGTGCAACACCACTGTAAGGATTATTCATGCCTATTATTACTCTTCCTGACGGCAGTCAGCGTCAATTTGATCACCCTGTCTCTACCATGGACGTCGCTCAATCTATCGGTCCTGGTCTTGCTAAAGCAACCATTGCAGGCCGTATCGATGGCCGACGTGTTGATGCTTGCGATCTGATTGAACATGATGCAAGCCTTGAAATTATTACGGTTAAAGATGAGGCTGATGGATTAGAAATCGTTCGTCACTCTTGCGCGCATTTATTAGGGCATGCTCTTAAGCAGCTTTATCCGCAAGCAAAAATGGCTATCGGTCCAACCATCGATAGTGGTTTTTACTACGATATCGATCTTGATCATTCGCTCTCACAAGAAGATCTTGAGCGCATCGAACAGCGAATGAAAGATTTGGTTAAAACCAAATACGCGGTTGTTAAGCATAAAGTCAGTTGGCAGGAAGCTCGGGATACTTTTGAATCTCGTGGTGAACCTTATAAGATCGAAATCTTAGACGAAAATGTTGCTCGTGATGATCGCCCTGGTCTTTATCATCACGAAGAATATATCGATATGTGTCGTGGTCCACACGTACCTCATATGGGTTTTTGTCAGCATTTTAAACTGCTCAGTGTTGCTGGCGCGTATTGGCGTGGTAACAGTGACAACAAAATGTTACAACGCGTTTATGGCACGGCTTTTCATGATAAGAAAGCACTACAAGCTCATTTAACTCGTTTAGAAGAAGCGGCCAAGCGTGACCATCGTAAAATTGGTAAGCAGCTTGATCTTTTTCATATGCAGCAAGAAGCGCCGGGGATGGTTTTCTGGCATCATAATGGCTGGTCTATCTTCCGTGATTTAGAAGTTTTCATTCGTCATAAATTAACGGAATATGATTACCAAGAAGTGAAAGGTCCATTGATGATGGATCGCGTTCTATGGGAACGTTCTGGTCACTGGGATAAATACGCGGACGCGATGTTCACTACATCATCAGAAAATCGTGAATATGCGATTAAACCGATGAACTGCCCAGGTCACGTACAAATCTTTAATCAAGGTTTGAAATCATATCGTGATTTACCCTTGCGCATGGCTGAATTTGGATCGTGCCATCGTAACGAACCTTCAGGTTCATTACATGGTATTATGCGTGTGCGTGGTTTCACTCAAGATGATGCGCATATTTTCTGTACTGAAGATCAAATACAACAAGAAGTAACATCGTGCATTAAAATGGTGTACGACACGTATAACACCTTTGGTTTTGAAAATATTGCGGTTAAACTATCTACCCGTCCTGAAAAACGAGTAGGCAGTGACGAGATTTGGGATAAGTCTGAAGAGGCCCTGAAACACTCGCTTGACGCAATGGGTATTGCCTATGAGATTCAAGAAGGTGAAGGTGCTTTTTATGGTCCTAAAATTGAATTCACTTTGTATGATTGCTTGGATAGAGCATGGCAATGTGGCACAGTTCAATTGGACTTCAATCTTCCATCACGTTTAGGCGCGACCTACGTTGGTGAAAGTAATGAGCGCTTAGTCCCGGTTATGATTCACCGTGCGATTTTAGGTTCTCTTGAGCGCTTTATCGGTATTCTTATCGAAGAATATGCGGGTTTCTTCCCAACGTGGTTAGCTCCTGAACAAGCCGTGGTAGTCAATATCACCGATAAACAGGCTGATTACGCTCAAGAAGTCGTACAAAAGCTACAAAAATGTGGCATTCGTGCGAAAGCGGACTTGAGAAATGAGAAGATAGGCTTTAAAATCCGCGAACATACTTTAAAACGTGTACCGTATATGCTCGTTTGTGGCGACCAAGAAATGGAAGCTGGTGAAATTGCAGTACGTACTCGAAAGGGCAAGGACTTAGGTAAATTTAAATTGGATGATTTTATAACTCACATCCAAGCCGAAGTTTCTAGCCGTCAGCTCAATCTGGAGGAATAAACTATTAAAGGCGGAAGACGTGGCCAACAGCCGGCCAAACCAAACCAGCACCGTTTAAACGGTGAAATTCGTGGCGTTCGTGAAGTTCGTTTAACTGGCGCAGATGGTGAATCCGTTGGTGTTGTATCAATCAGCGAAGCACTAGAAGCGGCCGTAGAAGCTGGTATGGATCTTGTAGAGATCAGCCCTAACGCCGAGCCACCTGTTTGTCGTGTGATGGACTATGGCAAATTCCTCTTTGAAAAGAGTAAAGCTGCTAAAGAGCAGAAGAAGAAGCAAAAACAGGTCCAGATTAAGGAAATAAAATTCCGTCCTGGAACTGATATCGGAGACTATCAGGTAAAACTACGCAACCTGACTAGCTTCCTTGAAGAAGGCAACAAAGTGAAAGTAACTATTCGCTTCCGTGGCCGTGAGATGGCGCACCAAGAAATCGGTGTTGATGTTTTGAATCGTCTGAAAGAAGATACGGCTGATATCGCGGTAGTAGAATCTTTCCCGAGCAGAATTGAAGCACGTCAGATGATCATGATGCTTGCCCCTAAAAAGAAGTAATTAACGGCATTGCAAGTAATAAAACCTAGTGATTAAAAGCTGGGTTTTATTCGCCCTAATTACATTGTTATTAAACTACTACAATGCGGAGTTATTCATCATGCCTAAGATGAAAACCAACAAAGGTGCTGCTAAGCGTTTTAAGAAAACAGCTGGTGGTATTAAGTACAAGCACGCTACTAAACGTCACATCCTGACTAAGCGTACTACTAAGAACAAGCGTCAACTACGCCCTAACTCAATCCTTCCGAAATGTGAAGTGGCTGGTGTTATGCGCATGTTGCCATACGCTTAATTCTTTTTAGTTTATTTATCGTTTAGTTTAGGAGAGACATAATGCCTCGCGTAAAACGTGGTGTACAAGCTCGTGCACGTCATAAGAAAGTTCTAAAACAAGCTAAAGGTTACTATGGTGCACGTTCACGTGTTTACCGCGTAGCTTTCCAAGCCGTTACTAAAGCAGGCCAATACGCTTACCGTGACCGTCGCACTAAAAAGCGCCAGTTCCGTCAGCTATGGATCGCGCGTATTAACGCTGCATCTCGTCAAAATGGTCTATCTTACAGCCGTTTCATCAATGGTCTTAAGAAAGCATCTATCGAGATCGATCGTAAGATCCTCGCAGATATCGCAGTATTCGACAAAGCAGCATTTTCTGTTCTTGTTGAGAAAGCGAAAGCTGCTCTGTAATAGAGTTTTAACTGTTTAATCGAAAGGAGGGCTTAGGCTCTCCTTTTTTATAAGCGAGATAAAGGGCTCAATACCCCGTTTGCTCCTCTATCCAATACATGAGTATAAATTTGTGTCGTTGAGACGTCAGAATGACCAAGCTGCTCTTGTACCGTTCGAATATCAGCTCCTGATTCGAGAAGATGGGTCGCAAATGAGTGTCTTAGCGTATGGCAAGATACTGATTTTTTAATTTCAGCTTCTTTTACTGCTCTTTTTACGGTTCGTTGCAATGAGGTTTCATTAATATGATGCCGACGTAATAAGTTGCTTTCCTTATCAACCGATAATGCGTTAGATGGAAATAAGTAATGCCAATGAAATTCGAATGGTGCTGTCGGATATTTGCTATTTAATGCGTTAGGCAACCATACGCCACCATAACCTTTCGTTTCCATATCTTTATCGTAGTATCGTTTTGCGAGTGATATTTGTTCCTTGATTAAAGGGTGTAACTCTTTGGCCAGTGTTACTGTTCGATTTTTCCCTCCTTTTCCCTGCCATATCCTCAAAGCTCCATAATCAAAATCGATATCTTGTATACGTAAGCGAACGCATTCCATCAATCTTAGTCCTGAACCATAAAGTAGTTTGATGTGAAGCTGATATTTTGGATCAACATGATTAAAGAAGCGTTTTATTTCTTCTCGCGTCATGACGATCGGTAGCTTTTTTTCCAATTGAGATTTTTGGAATTTCATTTCCAGTGTTAATGGCTCTTTGATGATCTCCCTATACAAAAAACTCAGTGCATTCAAAGCCAATGATTGTGTTTTTGTTGCTACTTTTTTTTCAACAGCTAAGTAGGTTAAAAAATGTTCGACATCACGAGAGCCTAATAGATTAGGGTGAGTTTTATTATGAAAGACCACATATTGCGTTATCCAATGTATATAAGATTCTATAGTTTTGTTAGCATAATACCTGACTTGCATATATTCCTTTACGCTAAGCAGAAATTGAGATTTCATACATAAGTCCTTTGCTGTTTTTATATACAGTGATGTGGGTTTTATAGGCTGTCAATAACTAAGTGGCATTTTGCCGTTTATTTAGATCTGCTTCTCATTGCGATGGTGTATAACATGATGAATCAGATGGTTATTATGTTACGATTGTTCGACCTTTGCTCTAAAAAGGCGGCGGTAGCGTGGAAGAAAAGACGGCATGTTTCAGTGTAATAAGCGTTATGTGCTTCAAGGATGAACAATATGAATTACGATGAATTTAATGAATTTTGCGGCTCTTTCCCCGCTACTAGTCATGTTGTTCAATGGGGCAATTCTGATGTATGGAAAGTAGGCAATAAGGTATTTGCGGTCGGAGGTTGGAGCTCTGACGGGAAATCGGCATTTACTTTTAAGGTGTCAGACCTGAACTTTGATTTTCTGAGTAATTGTGATGGTTACAGACCAGCACCATATTTTGCTAATCGAGGAATGAAATGGATTCAGCAAACTGAAACGGGAAGTCGCCTTGATGATGAGTTACGTTATTATCTATCAAGTGGTTTAAGTAAAAAGAAGCAGGCTGAATTAGGGATTCTGTGTCAATCTGAAACACGCACATAACAAAGCGTTCAAGAGGGATTCGCAACGCGTAGCATTTTCGTTATGCGTTGATTTTATTGGTTTTTAGTGCAATGCGGTGAGTTGGTAGTTGCGTTACTCACCCCTTAACGCGGCGTTATGTGCTTAAAGTATAAAGGTAAATATGGCAGTTTTAGAAATTCTTACAGCACCAGATCTTAAGATTACAGCAGAGAAAGTTCAGGATATTGAATCGGTTCAGAAATTAATCGATGATATGTTGGAAACCCTATATTCAACTGATAATGGTATAGGTCTAGCTTCAGTTCAAGTGGGTCGTAAAGAAGCGGTTGTTATTATCGATCTTTCAGATAATCGAGATCAGCCATTGATATTGATTAACCCTGAAGTAGTGAGTGGTAGCAACAAAGCTTTAGGTCAAGAGGGGTGTCTTTCAGTTCCAGATTATTATGCAGAGGTGGAGCGTTATACATCAGTTGTAGTATCGGCGTTAGATCGAACAGGTCAGCGAATCACGATCGAAAGTGATGATTTTCTGGCTATCGTGATGCAGCATGAGATTGATCATCTTTCTGGTAATTTATTCATTGATTATCTTTCACCGTTAAAGCGTCAAATGGCGATGAAAAAGGTGAAAAAGTACGTCAAATCGCACTCTCAACCACGCACATAACAAACGGTTAAAGAGGGATTCGCAACGCTCGGCATTTTTATTATGCGTTGATTTCAGTGGTTATGGTGTTGTGCGGTGATTTGGTAGTTGCGTTGCTCACCCCTTAACCGGGCGTTATGCGCTAAAGGTGCACTAAAGGAGATGAAAATGGAAAATATACGTCAAATGGGTGTTTTAAAAAGCTATATCAATTTCCAACTATTAGACTATATCGATGAGAAGTTTTTAGAAGGGGATGAAGCCGCTAGATATTTAGTTACTTCATTTGCACAAAGAAAATCTTTTGAACCAAACGTCATATTAGATTGTATCTCATGTAAGGAAACTACATTAACATTACTATCAGGAATGATTTTTTTTGTTCGTTCAAATACTCTACCTCCAATTGAAGATGATAAATGTAAGTGGTGGAAACACATAGAGATTTCAATTGACCAAAACGATGACATTAGAGTAACAGCAATTACTATCATCCGTAATGCAATAGCACATTGGGATGAGGGACATACGGGAGTGGAATTTTTAGAGGGATCTACCAAGTTTAGCTCTCGTAAAGGCACATTATCAATCACAGATGAAGGTTTGCACTTATTAGTGATGCAAATGTATGGATATTCGCAACGCGCATAACAAACGCTTCAAGAGGGACTTCCAACGCGCGGCATTTTCATTATGCGTTGGCTTAAGTGATTACGGTGTTATGCGGAAATTTGGTAGTAGCGTTGTCAGCCCCTTAAGCGGGCGTTATATTGGTAATTGAGTTTGGAGCTTTAAATGAGTGATGTATTAAGTTCAATTGGTCAGGCTATCAGCCTGGCAAAGCGTTTACGTGAGATTAGTAAAAATATCGAAGATGCCGAGTTTAAGAACTTATTAGCAGATCTGAACTTAGAACTGGCGGATACAAAACTAGCACTTGCAGATGTAATAGAACAAAACTCACAACTAAAACTTGAAGTTAATGAGCTTAAAAACTCTCAGGGTAGTAATTTAAGCCAGTTAGAGTTCAGAGAATTTGCGTACTATGGTGCAAATGATGATGGTCCTTTCTGTTCAGCATGTTACGAAACTAAAAATCAACAAGTTAGATTAAGCAAAGTTACAGGAACATTCAGTACTTTTGGTCGTCACAAGTGTCCATCTTGTAAACAGTATTATGGTGGCTAAACCAATATAACAAACGGCTCAAGAGGGATTGCCAACGCGTGGCGACTTTAGTGCAAAATTGAAGTTCAGTGTTTACAGTGTGTTTTTTAAGTTCGGCGGTGCGTTGTCAACCCCTTAGCCGGGCGTTATGTTTTATTGAGCCTCAGCAAGATCAATTCAAAAATTTTAATGGGAAAATTCCGTCT
>NZ_WXWI01000065.1:0-75116 GCF_009904895.1 Vibrio sp. V31_P5A7T61 | reverse complement strand
AAATTTATAAATAAAATTTTCTACATTTAAACATAAAATTATGATTGACTTATTTGACTTGAAGTTTAGCTACTTAATTAAATTCTCTCATACTAATGACATTAGCGCTCCTGTCTGTGGTTGTTATTTGACCTGATGTAAACCATTTAATTTAATTGTCATTGACAGTTGATGTCGCTTAAGTAGACTACAGCGCATAAATGTCACCAAGCAAGGCACATTGCTAAGGATTACTCGTGGAAGTACGTCACAACTGGACAAGGGCGGAAGTTACGGCGCTGCTTGATCAACCGTTTATGGATTTGTTATTTACTGCGCAGCAAGTACATCGTCAGTTTCATCCGCATAACCATGTTCAGGTCAGTACCTTATTGTCGATCAAAACCGGTGCTTGTCCGGAAGATTGTAAATATTGTCCACAAAGTGCTCATTATCGGACTGATGTTGATAAAGAGCGACTTATGGAAGTAGAGCGTGTTTTAGACGCGGCGGAAAAAGCCAAGCAATCGGGATCGACGCGATTTTGCATGGGAGCAGCATGGAAAAATCCCAAAGCGCGCGATATGCCATTGTTGAAAGCGATGATTGCTGGTGTCAAAGAAAAAGGGCTAGAAACCTGTATGACGTTAGGCATGCTCAGTGCAGAGCAAGCGTATGAGCTAGCGCAAGCGGGATTAGATTATTACAACCATAATCTTGATACCTCTCCTGAATTTTACGGCAATATTATTACCACGCGAACCTACCAAGACCGTTTAGATACCCTGTCTCATGTCCGTGATTCCGGAATGAAAATTTGTTCTGGCGGGATCATCGGCATGGGAGAAAGTGTTGATGATCGTGCTGGCCTGCTCGTTGAGTTGGCGAACCTACCGACTCAACCTGAAAGTGTGCCGATTAATATGCTGGTTAAAGTTCAAGGAACACCACTCGCGAGTGCAGAAGAGGTTGAGCCTTTTGATTTTATAAGGTTAATTGCGGTTGCACGGATCATGATGCCAAAATCTGCGGTGCGTTTATCCGCAGGGAGAGAGAAGATGAACGAACAGATGCAGGCACTGTGTTTTATGGCTGGTGCCAACTCAATCTTCTATGGTTGCAAATTATTAACTACGCTAAATCCTGCTGAAGACAGTGATCTGCAGCTGTTTAATAAGTTAGGTATTAACCGTCAGCAAGCGATTCAAAAACCGGATCAAGTGACAGAAAACGATCTGCTCGATCAAGTGATTGAACGTGTTGCATCAAGACCAAGTAATACGGATCTGTTTTACGATGCTAGCCTTTGAGCAACGGATTGAGTATGCGCTGAATGAGCGAAACCAACGAGGCTTAACCCGCCAATTGTCAGCAGTTCAAACCACAGATTCAGCGCAATTAGTTCACGCAGGGCGAAAGTATGATCATTTTGCGAGTAATGATTATTTAGGATTAGCGAGAGACCGCTCATTAGTTGAAGCGTGGCAGCAAGGCTTAGCTCACTTTGGTGCTGGCAGCGGCGCTTCACCATTAGTGAGTGGTTTTTCACCCGCGCATCAGCGGCTTGAAGCCTTGCTTTGCGAGTGGTTAGGGTATCCTCGAGCTATTTTATTTAGCTCTGGCTTTAGCGCCAATCAAGCCCTGTTGTTCACCTTGTTAGAGGAGGGGGACCTGCTCTTACAAGATAAGCTTAATCATGCTTCGTTGATTGAAGCTGGCTTATTATCTTCAGCTCAATTACGGCGCTTTCAGCACAATAATCTTGAACACCTTAAGCAATTGTTAACCGCCCATTCATCCCAGCACGCGTTGGTAGTCACTGAGGGGGTATTCAGTATGGATGGTGATAGAGCGCCTTTATCATCAATCCAGCAGCAGGTTGATCAACGAGCATGGCTGATGGTTGATGATGCCCATGGTATTGGTGTTTTGGGGGAGCAAGGGCGAGGAAGCTGCGCGCAAGCAGGAATTCAACCCGATATTTTGGTCGTCACCTTTGGTAAAGCGCTTGGTTTATCGGGAGCAGCAATCTTATGTAGTGAGGCTTTGGGAGATTATTTAACTCAATTTGCTCGTCATCATGTCTATTCAACGGCGATGCCGCCAGCACAAGCTTATGCTCTCTGTCATTCTATCCAAATGGTGCAACAACAATCGTGGCGCAGAGAGAAGTTGCAAGAACTTTCTATGGTCTATGACCAAATGCTTACTGGTGTGCCTGGCTTTGTTTCCACTTCAACTCCCATCAAACCATTTATCCTTGGAAGCAACCAGCGTGTCATCACTATTGCTGACCGACTGCGTGATGGTGGCATTTGGGTGGGTGCAATTCGCCCCCCCACAGTCCCGACCAATCAAGCAAGACTGCGAATTACGTTAACGGCCAATCACACCAATCAACAAGTCACAAAGCTGGCTGACGCTTTAATGATGGCGATGGAGGGGCAATTATGAACCTCGCGGTTGGGGTAGAGCACGCTGAGCAAGGGGCAACGAAAAAAGCCATTGCTCAAGCCTTCAGCAAAGCGGCATCTCGTTACGATCAACATGCGGCTTTTCAACGTGATGTCGGGCAACGGTTATTGGACACTTTGCCCAAACAACTGGTGGATTGGCAGGTACTGGATTTGGGATGTGGTACGGGTTATTTCGCTCAGCAACTGCGATCACGGGGTGCGACCGTCGTCTGTGCGGATCTTTCATCAGCAATGTTGTATCAGGCTAAACAGCGTTGTGGTCATTATCGAATGCATTATGTCCAACTTGACGCTGAAGCTCTCCCTTTCAAAGCTGCGCACTTTGATCTGGTGTTTTCGAGTTTAGCCTTGCAGTGGTGTGAGGATTTAGTCGTTCCGCTGCAAGAAATTCATCGCATTCTCAAACCTCAAGGACAAGCAAGATTTTCCACTTTATTGTTTGGATCATTAACCGAGTTAGCACAAGCGTGGCAGAAGGTTGATGTACATCAACACGTTAAACGCTTTGCGGATGTGAATAAGATAAACCTTGCGTTAGCGCAATCTGACTTTGCGCAATATCACTTAGACTTACCCGCAATAACCGTGTGGTATGAGAGCGCTTATCAATTAATGCGCGATCTGAAAGGTATTGGGGCCACCCATATCCATGGCCGATCTCAAGGGCTAACGGGCCGCCACACTCTTGCTCAGGTAGAGCAGGCCTATCAGCAGTTTGCTGATCAGCAAGGTCTCCTACCTGCAACGTATCAAGTTTGTTTAGGGGTGTTATATCGATGATTAACGCAATATTTATTGCCGGTACGGATACCGATGTGGGTAAGACCGTGGCTTCAAAAGCGATTTTGCAGGCATTGGCCGCTCGTGGTTTTTCTACTATAGGTTATAAACCAGTAGCGGCTGGATGTGAGCAAACGGCAGAAGGGATGCGTAACGGCGATGCTTTACATTTGTTGCAAGCAGCAACCGTCAAAATGCCGTATGAAGATATTAATCCGTATCCGTTAGCCTTGCCGGCTTCGCCTCATATTGCCGCCAAACATGAGCAGGTAAATATAGATACTAGTGTGCTGAGTGAAAAACTCGCGAAGTTACAATCTCATGCTGATGTTGTATTGGTTGAAGGCGCAGGTGGTTGGCGGGTACCAATATCGGATAGTGAGGGTTTATCTCGCTGGGTGCAGCAAGAACAATTAGCAGTGATTTTAGTTGTTGGTATTAAACTGGGTTGTTTAAGCCATGCTTTACTAACGGCAGAAAGCATTCATGCTGATGGATTAAAGATTGTTGGCTGGGTGGCGAATCGAGTCAATCCTGGAACCGAGCACTATGCAGATATTATTCAATTACTAGAACATCGGATTGATGCGCCAAAGTTAGGTGAGATTCCCTACATGCCAAGTATTAAGTGCCGAGATTTGGGTAAGTATATTGATTTATCCCCATTATTGATTGAGCAGAAAGAAACGCTGACTTGTTAGAGAAACAAGGTCTACCGGAATGGTTAGACCTTGTTCATTTGAGTTTGCCCACGACTGAATTCTCATCGATAGGAAAGCCGAATTTAGCGTTTATTTGCAGCTACTTTTTGTCATCGATTGGTCAACCATGGTTTGTCCTCGTGGGTTGCGTACCAAGAAACGATAACTAATACCGACATCAAGATTGGCACGAATATCAGGTGTCGAGCAAAAACGTTGTAAACTGGATTGCATCACTTGATCAATTGGGGTCGCACCTTGTTGGTCGTTGTTATAAATCATCATCATTTCAATCATTATCCCCTTGGCGCTGGCACGCATGATAGTCAAAGGGCCTTGTTCAATCGGGAGTTCAGCGTTTAATACGCTGGCGCGATTAGCGGCAAGCAGTTCTAGGTGTTTTTGTTGATCGGCGGTTGAACTACAGCCAGCCAATAATAGCATCGTCAGTCCTACGCAGGACAATAGTAACTTATTCATAATTAAAACACTTTTTTGAATGGTTTGACGATCACCTGGGCATAAACGCCAGCCGTGACATAAGGGTCGTTGTCAGCCCATTGCTGGGCGGCTTGTAGAGATTCAAATTCAGCAATCACTGTTGAGCCAGTAAATCCAGCGTCACCTGGATTCTCTGCATCAATAGCAGGCATTGGTCCCGCAGTAAGCAAGCGACCTTCATCACGTAATGCTTGTAAGCGTGCTAAATGAGCAGGACGAGCACTAAGGCGTTGTGTTAGAGAATTCGGTACATCCTGAGCAAAGATCACATACCACATATTGATATCCTTATTGGTGTTTAAAAGTAGATTATCTGTCTACCTATAACTTTCGGTTTAGTTAGTATGGTTGATGTTAATGTACTGAAAGTAAAGCGATTTTAAAATGCCTATTAACGATTAATATTATTAATCCTTCGTTATGTGATCAAGCGCCTCTCTGCTTTATCACTCGAGGCCGCCCATATGCATCAATCGCGACATAATTAAACGTAGCTTCACACACTTGAAAGCGATCAAGTACCCCATCTTCCTTGATGGGCTTGACCCACACTTCAAGATTAATCGACATCGAGGTTCGGCCGATTTTGGTGCATTCACCATAACAGCACACCACATCACCGACTTTGACTGGTTTTTTAAAGGTAATACTAGAAACAGAGACAGTAACAATACGTCCGCTGGAAATTTCTTTAGCGAGAATACCACCAGCGAGATCGAGTTGCGACATAATCCAGCCACCAAAGATATCACCATTGGCATTGGTATCGGCTGGCATCGCTAACGTTCTCAATAATAGTTGGCCTTTAGGAGAGTGTGCATCCTGATTCATTTTCTACATCCACAATAAACAAAACAGCGACCCACAAGGGTCGCTGAAAAAGAACTGAGATTATACCCTTAAAATAGGATTAAGCTCAAAAGTGTTATGAGTATCGGGCTGCCTCCCGTTACTGCTCCGTGTCTTTTTGCTCTTTTGGCAGGTGTTTATAGATATAAAATCCGGTCAGTAAAGTATAGATAAACGTTGCGGCAAGTAAGCCAAAAACCTTGAAATTAACCCATACTTCTAACGAGAGCTGAAAGGCAATGTAAGTATTGAGAAGCGCACAGACAGCAAAAAACATCACCCATGCCCAAGTGATTTTGGCCCAAATATCATTCGGTAGTGAAATTTCTTTGCCAAGCATACCTTTAATCGCTGATTTACCCAGTTTATGACTGACAGCAAGTCCGATAGCAAACACCAGATAGACAATGGTCACCTTCCATTTTATAAAGTTATCATTATGTAAGAAGATGGTCATGCCGCCAAAAATAGCCACAAGAGCAAAAGTGATCAGCTGAATCTTTTCGACTTTTTTGACTAAAAAGTAAGTGATCAGCACTTGCAGTGCGGTTGCGGCGATCAGCGCGCCAGTCGCAATATAGATATCGTAAAGCTTAAATAGTACGAAGAAAATAATCAGCGGAATAAAGTCGAGCAGTTGTTTCATTATCAGATGAGGCCCAAAAGGAGACGATGGTGACAGTCTAGCGAAATAATCACTAAATCAAAACAGATAATCGCTCACCGTGGTGTTGGCTTACCCCAATCATATCGTTTATTTATATGATTGGGGATTCACTCCGTTACCGCCTAATTATAATTCCACGTTGTTTGAGTATAGAAGCAACCATGATTATTTAATTCGGCTTTGTTGCAACTCACTTACTCTGGCTTGGCTAGAGACAATGTGTGGCGTTGATACTGGAAGCGCCTTGATTAACATAGAAAACCCCAAGATGGCTGAAGCGGTCGAGCCCATCAAAATACCGATTTTGGCGTAATCGACCATCACACTTTGCTCAGCGGTAAACGCGAGAGTGGAAATGAAAATAGACATAGTAAAACCAATCCCACACAGTACCGCTACCGATAGAATCATGCGTAGGTTGACAGTAGGGGGCAGTTGAGCGACGCCAAGCTTAATCGCTAACCAACTGAATAAGAAGACACCGATAGGTTTACCGACAAATAATCCTAGCGCAATACCGAGCGGTAAGTGAGCATTACTACTGACGATATTAATCGACGAAAACGTGACGCCAGAGTTAGCAAAGGCAAACAGCGGTAAGATTAAAAACGCGACATAAGGGTTCAATAAATGCTCAACCCGTTTCGCCGGGCTCTTTCCTGCTCGGCAAGTCAGTGGAATTAAGAAACCAGCGATAACGCCTGCGAGCGTAGCGTGAATTCCTGAGTGGTAGACGGTAAACCAAAGTACAAGGAATAATACAAAATACAGCGCGAGAGAGGAAAATTGCTTCTTGCCACAAAAGAATAAAAACAAACTGATGGTCAAGACAAACAGCAGCATCATGCCTGAAGGCTCACTGTTATAGAATAGAGCAATAATAAAAATCACGCCTAAGTCATCAATAATGGCCAAAGCCAACAAGAAGACTTTCAATTCAACGGGCACTCGTTTACCGAGTAAGCTTAAAATCGCTAAAGCAAAAGCAATATCTGTCGCCGCTGGAGCTGCCCAGCCATTGATGGCAATCGGATCTTGATAATTAAAAAACAAGAAGATAGCGATAGGGAATAGCATGCCACCTAAGGCAGCCATCGCTGGTAACATGGCTTTTGAGCGACTATTTAACGATCCCTCAATCAACTCACGTTTTACTTCTAAGCCAATCATTAAAAAGAATAAAGCCATTAAGCCATCATTGATCCAATGACTGACGCTGATCCCGAAAACATAGAAGTTTAAAAATTGTTGATAAGAGTGTTGTAGTGGTGAGTTAGCGATGGCAAGTGCGGTGATGGCGGCAAGCAGCAGTAATACACCGCTCGCAGGATCACTGGTGAGAAAATATTTAATCCTTTTATACATTGTCATTCTTCCATTATTATTTTTTTAGTATTGCTATAGCCGATAGTTTCAATCTAGTCGTGTAATGAAACGTTAAGTCTTCTATCAACATTGGTCTTGGGCATTGTCAGAGTAAAAACTCAACATCTGAGCCTATGATAGTTGACTGTAAAAATATTCGTCTCGTTTATATCGATTAAATCTTGTTTAACAATCGGGATTTCCGAATTGGAGCGTAAATTGAAGGGTGAAAAGTGAATACTTGGAGTCAGTTCACATTTGTCACCAGAAGAGGAAGTGAGAGAAAAATAGACTGGGTTTGTAGATAAAAGGAAGCGAAAAAATAGGCGACCATAAGGCCGCCTCAGTGAAACGCTAAGTACTTAGCGGATAATTAGTTATCGCGTTGAGTAGCGTTTTTCATTGCCGAAATAAAAGTTTTCAGTTCATCTAGCATCACTTCGGGTTCGGTAAGATGTTGCTCGATAATTTTTACTACCGCCGAGCCAGAAATCGCTCCAGCAGCGCCAGCCTCAATGGCCTGTTTGACTTGTTCTGGCTCTGAAATGCCAAAACCGAGTAACGCTGGAGGCGCTGAAAATTGGTTAAGGCGATCGAGTAAGGCGTGAACGGGCATATTGGCTTTGGTTTCTGCGCCCGTTACCCCTGAGCGAGATAAAAGGTAGGTATAGCCGCTACCTAGCTCTGCAACCGATTGTAAGGTCTCATCACTGGCGGTAGGTGGCGCAATAAAAATTGGATGAATGGCGTATTTTTTCGCTGCGGTGACAAACTCATCGCTTTCATTGGTCGGAACGTCAGCGATTAACACTGAATCAACGCCCGCTTGTTGGCAGCGTTGATAAAAATTATCGATGCCGCGAGCGTAGACTAAGTTGGCATACATTAATAAACCAATGGGTAAATCAGGATATTGTGCTCGAATGGTGCTGATCAGCTCAAAGCATTGATCGGGTGTGGTGCCGGATGCTAACGCGCGAATATTCGCCCCTTGAATAGTCGGGCCATCCGCCAAGGGATCTGAAAATGGCATACCCAGCTCTAGTGCATCGGCTCCGGCTTCAACCAGGGTTTGCATAATACGTAGCGACTGCTGGGGGTTAGGGTCGCCAATGGTGACAAACGGAACAAAAGCGCCTTGGTTCTGTGCTGCCAAACGTTGGAATAAATGTTGATAACGATCCATTATAGTGCGCCTCGTTCTTCTAATAATTGATGGACGGTGAAGATATCTTTATCACCACGACCAGATAAATTGACGACCAGTAACTGCTCTTTATCGGGCTCGGCATACGCCATTTTTACCGCATAAGCGAGAGCGTGTGAGGATTCCAAAGCCGCGATGATGCCTTCGTTACGCGCGATAGATTGAAACGCCTCTAACGCCTCATCATCGGTAATGCTTTCATATTCTGCGCGGCCAATGGCATTCAGGTGCGCGTGCTGCGGGCCAACGGATGGAAAATCCAACCCAGCAGAAACCGAATAGGACTCTTCGACTTGGCCATACGAGTCTTGCATCAGTGGCGCTTTCATACCAAAAAAGATCCCCGTTTTACCGTGTTTGAGTGGCGCGCCGTGTTGATGGGTATCAATGCCTTTTCCTGCTGGCTCAATACCAATCAAACGTACGTTAGGTTCATCAATAAAATCGGCGAACATACCAATCGCGTTAGAGCCGCCACCGATACAGGCTAATACGGCATCAGGTAAGCGTCCTTCACGAGCCAAAATTTGCAGCTTAGTTTCTTCACCAATGATGCGTTGAAATTCACGCACTATGGTCGGGAAAGGGTGTGGGCCTGCCGCCGTACCGAGTAAATAGTGAGTCGTTTCATAAGTAGCAGACCAATCACGCAGCGCCTCATTACAGGCATCTTTTAAGGTTGCCGAACCAGAATGAACAGGGATAACTTCTGCGCCCATCAGTTTCATACGAAAGACGTTCGGGCTTTGGCGCTCAACGTCCTTAGCGCCCATGTAAACGCGGCACTTCAGTCCAAGTAGCGCGCAAGCGAGCGCGGTGGCTACCCCGTGTTGCCCAGCGCCGGTTTCGGCGATGATTTCATGTTTGCCCATCCGTTTTGCTAGCAAGGCTTGGCCAAGAACTTGGTTGGTTTTGTGCGCGCCGCCGTGCAATAAATCTTCTCGTTTTAGATATAGCTTGGTTTTGGTGCCCTTGGTGAGATTGCGGGTTAGGGTTAGAGCAGTTGGGCGACCGGCATACTCTTGCAACAAGGTCATAAATTCAGCGCGAAAGTCAGGGTCTTCCTGCGCATCAATAAACGCTTGTTCTAACTGATCCAGCGCAGGGACTAAAATTTGTGGCACATATTGACCACCGTATTCGCCAAAATAGGCATTAAGCTTTGCCATGATTCGTATCCTTTGTCTTGTCATTGGTTGCGCATGATCCTCTTGTCATTGGCGTCGTTTGCCACCCTAGTGGGTGGTTTGGACTGTTGGGCATGCGCAAATCGGTGATTAATAATGCCTAATGGCACGAAATGCTGAATTCAGTTTCTGTTGATCTTTTTTACCAGGTTGACTTTCTACTCCTGAATTGAGATCTAATCCCAAACAGCCAAGGCTTGCCGCCTGCTGAGCGTTGTCTGGGTTTATTCCTCCAGCGAGCATCACGTTATTGACCTCATCGAGCAGTTGCCAGTTAAAAGCTTGTCCTGTGCCACCCGATTGAGCGCCGACTTGGCTATCAAACAGATGACGATCAATATGCCGTTGCAGAGTTTTTGGCTTGCTATCACTCACGCCATAGGCTTTCCAGATCTCAATCTCATTGGCTAATTGCATTCTTAATTGATCAACATAAGCTTGGTCTTCATCACCATGCAACTGTACTGCTTTGAGCGATAATTGCTGCGCGATATCGACCACCTCTTGCAGTGAATGATTTTGAAATACCCCCACGTAATGCAGAGGTGCGCCGCTCATGACGAGTCGTGCCTGTGCAATATCCACATAACGTGGTGACTTAGACACAAAAATTAACCCGCCAAATACGGCTCCGGCTTGATAGGCTTTGGCGGCATCATCGGCATGGGTTAAGCCACAGACTTTATTTTCACCGAGGATGATTTTGCGCACCGCCAGTTCAAGATTTTGCTCGGCCATCAGTGAACTGCCGATTAAAAAGCCGCTGGCATAATGGGCCAGATCACGCACTTGTTGATGGTGATAAATGCCCGATTCTGAAATGATGATGGTGCCTTTTGGTAATAAGGGAGCTAACTGTTTAGTGCGATTGAGATCAGTCGAGAGATCGCGCAAGTTACGGTTATTAATACCAATCACCTTGGCTTCTAGGGTGATGGCGCGCTGTAATTCCGCATGGTCACTGACTTCGGTTAATACGCCCATGCCCAGTTGGTGAGCAATCGCGGCTAAGTGTTGATACTGCTGATCATCGAGTACCGATAGCATCAATAAAATCCCATCAGCGCCATAATGACGAGCCAAATACACTTGATAAGCATCAACCATAAAATCTTTACACAGGATTGGCTGACTCACTTGCCCTCGGATCCGTGGCAGAAACTCGACATTGCCTTGGAAATATTTTTCATCGGTTAAAACCGAGATCACATCTGCATATTGATGGTAAACCGAGGCAATATAATCCAAATCAAAATCTTCGCGAATCAATCCCTTTGAAGGTGAGGCTTTTTTACATTCTAAAATAAAGCGCGTTTTCTCTGGACTGAGGGCATCATAAAATGAGCGATCTGATGGTGTCAGTAAAGCTTGAAAACTAGCCAGCGGCTGCTCGGCTTGACGCTGTGCGACCCAGAGGTACTTATCTTGCACGATTTTAGTTAATACTTCGGCCATCTGAGTATCTTGGATTGAAATATGCTCGGAGAGTTGCTCAGACATAGGATTTAACCTCTTTGTGCTAATTGTTGAACCAGTTGAAACGCTTTACCCGAGTTCATCACGTCGATGGCTAACTGGGCGTTGGCTTTCAGATCGTCACGGCCAAATAGGCGTAGCAGCAGAGCGACATTCACCGCAACAGCAGCCAGTTGGGCATCGCTGCCTTTCCCCGTCAAAAGATGGGTAATGATGGCGCGGTTTTCTGCCGGCTCTCCGCCCTGAATAGCAGAGAGAGGGTAAGACTCGAGGCCAAAATCTTTGGGGGTCAAGGTATATTGAATAATCTCACCATGACGAATTTCTGCAACTAAAGTTTCACCATGGATGGCGACTTCATCCAAGCCGCTACCATGCACCACGGCAGCACGTTGCAGCCCCATTTGTAACATGGTTTGGGCGATTGGCAATACTAGCTCAGGACTGTAAACCCCCATCAGTTGAATCGTTGGCCGAGCCGGATTAATCAAAGGTCCTAAGATATTGAAAATGGTGCGTGTTTTCAGGGTTTGACGTACGGGCATCGCATGGCGAACCCCTTGGTGATAGTGGGGAGCGAACAAGAAAGCCACACCTAACTCATCCATGGCTTGACGAGTTTGCTCAGCGCTCATCGCAAGGTTGATACCAAAAGAGTCTAACAGATCAGAAGAGCCTGATTTACTGGAAACGCCACGATTACCGTGCTTGGCGACTTTCACGCCGCATGCCGCGGCGACAAAAGCGGCAGTGGTGGAAATATTAAAGGTGTTTGCACCATCGCCACCGGTGCCGACAATATCCGCAAAGTCGTAGTCTGGACGCGGGAACGGTTCAGCGTTAGCAAGCAAAGCTTGCGCCGCGCCAGCGATTTCATCCGGTGTTTCGCCTTTCATTTTTAAGGCGGTTAATACCGCGGCGATTAAAATGGGGTCAAGATCACCTCGAATGATGACATCAAATAGCTGCTGACTTTCCAGTTGCGAAAGTGACTGCTGGGCATACAGTTTATCGATGATGTGTTGCATAAAATATCCCTATCAATCAGTGTATAAAATTAGGCGGAGCATGGTGGTTGAGCTTATTCGCTCAGTGCCCAATCAATGGCATTGGCAAGCAATGTGGCGCCATAGGTGGTCATGATCGACTCAGGATGAAACTGAAAACCACAAATCTTGTCTTGTTCATGGACAACAGACATCACCAAGCCATCTACTTTTGCCGTAATAGTTAAACAGTCAGGGACTTGTGTGGCGACCAGTGAGTGATAACGCGCAATCGCCATCGGTGAGGGCAACTGGGCATAAATCGCGTGATGCTGATGTTCCATCATTGACACTTTGCCATGTACGATTTCTCCGGCTCCAGCGACGGTGCCGCCATAGGCTTCAACGATGGCCTGATGACCAAGGCATATGCCAATGATCGGCACTTTACCTTTTAAGCGTTGTAGTAGCTCGGGCATACAACCCGCGGCAGATGGCGCACCCGGTCCTGGTGATAAGACCAGCAAAGGATTATCTAGTTGCGTGATGGCGTGTTCAATGGTTTGCGCCGTAATGTGGTTACGATAAATGGTCACTTGATGACCTAAGGTGCGAAATTGATCGACCAAATTGTAGGTAAAGGAGTCAAAGTTATCGACAAACAAAATATTCGCCATGAGGTTACTCCTGATGCGCTGATTGAATCGCCGCGATCACGGCTTGGGCTTTACCGCGTGTTTCATCGGCTTCGGATTGCGGATCAGAGTCATAAACAACCCCAGCGCCCGCTTGTACTTGTGCGATGCCATTTTCCACATACGCTGAACGGATCACGATGCAGGTATCTAAATCACCATCCCCTGTTAAATAGCCCACCGCACCGCCATAGCTACCACGTCTGGTTTTTTCTACTTCACGAATAATTTGCATGGCGCGGATCTTCGGTGCTCCCGTTAACGTGCCCATGTTCATACAAGCTTGGTAAGCGTGTAGGGCATCGAGATCGCCCCGCAACTGACCAACAACGCGAGAGACCAAATGCATCACATGGCTATAACGGTCAACTTTGAGTAAATCAGCCACATGGCGGCTACCGGCTTGCGCAATGCGCGCCACATCATTTCTTGCTAGGTCAACCAGCATCATGTGTTCGGCGTTTTCTTTTTTATCACCGCGCAATTCAAGCTCAATACGACTGTCTAAATCATGATCAAGGCAACCATCAGCGCGTTTACCGCGGCGGCGGGTACCAGCGATCGGATAAATCTCGACTTGATTGCTATCGGTTGCGTATTTCAAGGCGCTTTCTGGCGAAGCCCCAAACAGAGTGAAACGGGTATCCTGCATGTAAAACATGTATGGGCTTGGGTTGCTGTCTTTAAGTTTTTTATACGCAGCCAATGGAGACGGGCAAGGCAGCATAAAACGGCGAGAGGGGACAACTTGGAAAATATCGCCTTTCACGACCAAGGTTTTTAGGTGCTTGACCGTTTCACAGAATACCGGATCAGAAAGATTGGTGGTCACGCTGAGATCAGCGATTTTTTGTGCTGTAGGCAGTGGTTTTGACTCTGCACTAAGAGTGGTAATGGTTTGTAAGCGAGCGGCTAACACTTGGCGTTGCTGTTGATTGGCGCTAAACAGCGTCGCTTGTAGGCGGCAGTGTGCGTTTTTATGGTCAATGACCATTAAAGTTTCAGCGACATAAAACACATAATCTGGACACTGGTCGATGGCCTCTGCACTGCCTAAAGGTTCAAAATTAGCCACTAGGTCATAAGCAAATAAACCGCCGAGAAAAATCGCATACCTATCTTGGTTGCTTAGATCAAAGCTATGCTGCACTAAACGCAGCGCATCAAATACACTGGCTTCTTGCAAGCGTGAATCTTCATCTAGCTGATCACTGAGTGGGGCGAAGTTGAAGGTTAACGTATCATGATCGAGCTGGTGGTTAATGTTGGTAGCAATATTATGCTTAAGTAACTCAAGCAACTGCTGGCCATTATCGGTGAGGGCGTGAAAAGTGACGCGCTGACCGACGCAAGTAATGCGCACCGCGGCATCAATCAGCAAAAGGCTTTTGACGTCTTGTTTTGACTCAATATCCGCGGATTCAAGTAATAAACAGTCGGTTTTATCGGCACACAAGGCATGGAAGACACGCGTCGGATCCGGTGTATAAGGTAGCGTTGTGTGAAGAACCTCAAGCTGCCCTTGTTGTTTGATATCAATAGCTTTGTTCATAAAGCTTCCTTGATGAATGGTTTTCTTGCTACTTTGCATACTCGCATAATCCTGTGTTTGACCCAATCGTCCTGTGATGTATTTCTAAGTTGTTATCCCTTTTTACTGAAAGTGGTCACTCCAAGTCGTTTAGGGAGAATAAAAGTCAGCGATCTGAGTCAATAAAAAAGCCCGCTCAGTATCAGCGGGCTTTTGGTTGCGTATTCGATTTAGAAATACACCGTTGCCCACCAAGAACTTGTCCAAGTGCGCCACCAAGTGAGTTCAGCAGAAGCTGCACTAAAATTGTGATTATGGTTTTGGTTAAATTCTTGTAACATAGGAAGCCTTAATACGGTGCTTTTGTATTTGCGTACTAGTTAACTAGTTCGAGAGCAGAAAGTCAAGCCTAAATAACAGGCAATAGATATGAAAATAGATCTCCACAGTCATACGACTGCTTCAGACGGTCGATTTAGCCCTGAGCAATTGATCGATCGCGCGTTAGAATTTAATCTCGATGTATTGGCGATTACCGATCACGATACCATTGATGGTTTAGCTCCAGCCCGAGCCTATATTGAAGCTGGTCAGCATCCGATTACGTTAATCAACGGTATTGAGATTTCCACAGTATGGCAGAATAAAGATATTCATATTGTTGGGTTAAATATTGATCCCGATAATATCGCTCTCACTCAATTAATTGCAGAGCAAAAACAGCACCGCGTGGGGCGTGCTGAGCTGATCGCTGAGCGGTTAGCGAAAGTGACGAGAGAAGGGGTATTGGAAGACGTTAAGCGGATCGCTGGTGATGCACCTATCACTCGTGCTCATTTTGCCAAATGGCTGGTTGACCAAGGCTACGTCAAATCCATGCAACAAGTGTTTAAAAAATACTTAACCCGTAATAATCCCGGCTACGTGCCGCCGAACTGGTGCAGTATGAGTGAGGCTATCAGTGCGATTCATGCTGCTGGGGGACAGGCGGTTTTAGCCCATCCAGGGCGATATGACTTGACGGCGAAATGGCTTAAGCGCTTAATTAGCGCATTTGTTGAAGCGGGAGGTGATGCTATGGAAGTGGCACAGCCTCAGCAAGCACCGCAAGAAAAGCGCACCCTTGGTGATTACGCAATACATTTTAATTTACTCGCTTCGCAAGGCAGCGACTTTCATTATCCCTCTCCTTGGATGGAGCTTGGGCGAAATCTTTGGTTGCCAGCAGGCGTTGAAGCGGTTTGGAAAGAGTGGCAGCACCTGCCAAACCAGAGAGTCGTGAGACTCAATGAAGAGGAATAATCATGAGCCAATTTTTTTATGTTCATCCTGAAAACCCACAAGCACGTTTAATTAACCAAGCGGTTGCGATTATTCGTAATGGCGGTGTTGTCGTCTACCCAACGGATTCTGGCTATGCGTTGGGTTGTCAATTAGAAAATAAACAGGCTTTAGAGCGGATTTGTCAAATTCGTCGTTTGGATGATAAACATAATTTCACATTATTATGTCGCGACTTATCGGAGTTATCTTTGTATGCACGAGTCGATAATACCGCGTTTCGTTTGCTCAAAAATAACACACCGGGCCCCTATACTTTTATTTTCAAGGGCACCAAAGAAGTCCCTCGTCGTTTAATGAATGTGAAACGCAAAACCATCGGTATCCGCGTACCAGATAATAAAATTGCTCTCGATTTATTAGAGGCGTTAGGTGAGCCATTAATGTCCACTTCGTTGATTCTTCCTGGCAAAGAAACTACGGAATCGGATCCGGAAGAGATTCGCGATCGCTTAGAGCATCTCGTTGATGTGATTCTCAATGGTGGGTATTTAGGGGAACAACCGACCACTGTGATTGATTTCAGTGAAGATGAAATGGTTGTTGCACGTTTAGGTGCAGGAGACCCAACCCCATTTCAATGATCGCATCAGTCACAAAACGGATGCTTTTTGTTGGATTATTTGCAATAATATTCGACCGCGATTTTAAGATCGCATATTGTCATTCGACGTCTGAGAAGACGACATCATAGGTAGATAAATGAGCGAAAAGTTACAAAAAGTTTTAGCACGTGCTGGTCATGGTTCTCGTCGAGAGCTTGAAGCTCTGATCCGAGCTGGACGTGTAAGTGTTAATGGCAAGGTAGCTATACTCGGTGAGCGTCTAGAAGATGAAACCGCCGTAGTACGTATTGATGGGCATGCCGTTTCTGCTAAAGCGCCAGAAGAAGTGATCTGTCGTGTGCTGGCTTATTATAAGCCGGAAGGTGAGCTGTGTACTCGTCACGATCCTGAAGGTCGTCGCACCGTCTTTGACCGTTTGCCGAAAATTCGCGGGTCACGTTGGATTTCAGTTGGACGTCTTGATGCCAATACTTCCGGTTTACTATTGTTCACTACCGATGGTGAGCTGGCTAATCGTTTGATGCACCCAAGCCGTCAAGTAGAACGTGAATATTTAGTTCGAGTTTTTGGCGAAATTAACGAAGAAAAAATTCGCAACTTAGTGCGCGGTGTGCAGCTTGAAGACGGCATGGCTCGTTTTGAAGATGTTATGTATGCGGGTGGTGAAGGTATGAATCATACCTTCTATGTAGTGATTAACGAAGGGCGTAATCGCGAAGTTCGCCGTTTGTGGGAGTCACAAGGCACCACAGTAAGTCGTTTGAAGCGCGTGCGTTATGGCGATATTTTCTTAGATAAGAAATTACCGCGTGGTGGATGGGTAGAGCTCGATCTTAAACAAGTTAACTACTTGCGTGATCTCGTTGAACTACGCCCAGAAAAAGAAACCATGCTGGATGAATCGAAAGATAATACATCGCGCAAACGTGAACGTTCACGTAGTCAGAAGATCCGTCGTGCTGTGAAGCGTCATGAAGAGCGAATCACGACCACCACCGCTAAACCGAAAAGCCGAGTGACTAACGGGACAACGACCGGTGGTTCGACAGGCAATGCACCTACACGTGCTCGTCGCAAACCTGGTTCAAGTACTCGTAATAGTGCACAAGAGCAGAGCTCCCGTCAGGGTACCCGCGCTCCGAGCGGTAAAGCTAAAGCGCCACGTCGCCAAGGCTAAGCGCATTTTTTGTTATTGAATAGGTTTATCCATAACAAAAGTAGCACTTGACCTTTGGTTAATGATTGAAAAATCCCGAGCAATGCTCGGGATTTTTATTTGTTAAACAATAAGATTATTGTACCGAGGAGGCTGAACGTTGATGATAGTCAACCGTGATACCGCTATCGTTAATATCGATGACAAACTGAGTAATCACATTACTCGTTGAACCATGCATTAACTCTTCAGGTAACTCTTCGCCACTGAACTCTGCGGCTAATCGCATGGCTTCCATAAAACGTGGCATATTAACATCAAACTGAAACAGACCTTTAGTCGTTAATGGTTGTTTTAAGATAGCTTCTGCGGAGGTTGCTGATTGGGCACCAGAATAAAGAGCAAGGTGTTTATCATTAAGCCGAGCAAATAGTGGTGTTTGCATCCCTGTTTCAGCACTCACTAGTGTCGAGAGATCAATCGGCTCTCCATTGGCCTCAAGTGTCAATTGCGCTAATTCTGGCACGAACATCTGAGCGCTGAGCAAGAGGTTTTCTGGTTGATTAGCTGAAAGAGTGAAGAGAAAATCGAGTTTATCCCATTGTGGTCCAAAAGGATGCTCTGTATCCAAGGTCAGGTCATTCAGCGCAAAATGCATACCTTTGACACTGCTTAGCATACTTGCCCCTAGACTGAGCATTGTCGCCGGGTTTTCATCGCCTAAACTTTGTTGAAAATCTGCCAACAAACCACAAGAGTAGCTTGGTTGACGTAAGTCATTCCAAATGCTACCAACAGAAGTGGCTAATTTTGAAACATCTAAACCCAGACCGATAGAAAAAATACGCTCTGTGGGATCGGTCACTTCAGGTAAAAAGCCACGTATGGCTTTGAGTGCATTAATGATCACTTGGTTATGGCTTTCAATGACCAATTTACCCTTGATCGCCGCTTGTCCATTATGCATGCTATATTCAGCAAGCCCAACGGTGCGTGGCCAGTTACGGGCAATGGCTGCTAACTCTGTTTGACAATTGGGGTGACGAATTTCATCAAGAAATGGTTCAGAGGTCTGTTGTTGTAATACCTCCAGCTGACGAGCAATACGGTTACTGGCTGGTTGGGTGAGACCTTGGATAATGGCTTGATGATCTAAGTAAGCATAGTTGCTGTATTGTTGACCATATTTGGTTTTCAGCTCGCTAAAACGATCGCTTTGCGCAAAAGAGAGTTGTGGTTTTTCAATACCTAAAGCTAATTTAAGCGGGTTTTCTTCACCAAGCATTGGCAGATCAAGCGTAAAGGTCGCGACTTGATTACCTACCGCAATGATCAGACCAATATCTTCATCCTCTTCTTCAGTGAGTCGATAACGGCGATAAGTGACTTCACCGAATTGGCCAGTTTGGTAGGTTGCCCCTGTTTCTTGTTCAACTTGCGAGATGGTTCGCCAAAAAGCGTCGCTGTTTTCGAGCTGAAGCTTATACACAGGAACTAAGCCTAAGGTATACATCACTGGCTTAATGTTATCCGGTGTACCGAGGTAGGTTTTCAGAGTCTGTTTATCAACAGCACTTTGTAAATAACCATCAAGATATTGAATAATAAAGGCTTGCTCTGCGGTGAGATCTCTATCATCAAGATAGTCGTACAAACTCTCTTGAGCATTACCGAAGGCATGTAGATATTGATAATGATCGTAGTTTGCGGTAGCGAAAGAGACAAAAGCCGATTCTGCTGGGATCAGAGTCAGTAAAGGATCGATGTCACTATCGGTTTTTGGATCAAGATGGTAAAAGTAGCCACCCGCCGCTGCCGTGGCAGCAATGGCAGCGGCAAGAATCAGTTTTTTCACGGTCAACTCCGTTGTGTCCCTACGATGAATCGTCAATAAACCGAGATTAAAGAGGGCATAGTGATGATTGAAATAAGTCGCCCTACGTTATGTAGGGCGAGAATAAAAACCATATCATATAGTAATAACTATGCTATTCAATACGTTGTTTATTGATTGCTTATAAAGTTTGTTGCAGTTGAAAGTATCGTCCTTGTTGAGCGAGTAGTTGGTCATGATGACCTTGCTCGACGATTTCCCCTTGATCAATCAGGCAAATCGTATCCATCGACTCTAGAGCAACCAAACGGTGAGTGATAAACACCACCGTCTTATCGACAAAATGGGTTTGCAGTAAGGCCATAATTTGTTGCTCAGTTTGCTTATCTAACCCTTCGGTAGGTTCATCAAGCAGCAAAATTTTTCCGTTATGGAGCAGTGCTCTTGCGATACCAATCCGGCGTTTTTCACCTCCGGAAAGTTGACGTCCACCATCGCCAAGCCAAGTATCTAATCCTGGGCCATCCAACAATTTCTCTAGCCCGACTTGATGAAGTAATGGTTCTAATTCACGGTCGGTTACATCAGGCTTAGCCATCAGAAGATTATCACGCAAACTGCCATTTAGAATATCAACCCGTTGACTGACGACACTGATTGCGCGGCGTAAATCGCTCTCTTGCCACTCTTGCAAACGAGTTCCACCAATAGAAATGCAACCTTGTGATGGATCCCAATAACGACACAGCAATTGAATGAGTGTTGATTTCCCCGATCCGGTTTGACCCACAATGGCAACTTTTTTACCAGCAGGAATCGTGAGATCAACCTTATCAACAACGGTTTTTGTACTGTCAGGGTAAGCGAAACTAACCTGATTAAACTCGATATCCAATTGATCAGCATGTTGAGTGGGTGACAGGGGGAAAACCACGTCGGGCTCACTAAGAATGATTTCGTTTAAGCGACGAGCGGAGGTTAAGGTTTGTCCTAAATACTGAAATGCACCGGCAATCGGCATTAATAATTCAAAGCTAGCCATGGTCGCAAAGGCCATTAAGGCAATCATCGGATCGGGTGCTTGACCATTGACGCCATCCGCCGCTAACCAAAGCATGAGTAGCAATGCCCAGCCGTTAGCGAGAAGCAAGAGGGCTTGTGCAAGGCCAGTATAATGGGTATTGACCTTTTGATTGTATAGGAGCTTATCTTGAGCAATAAAAATCGCATTGCGGTAGCGCTGCTCAGCATTAAAAATAACCAGTTCACTATAACCTTGCAGCCAGTCTAGCGTTGCAATACGCATCTGCGCTTTATGTTCCGTTAACGCTTGACCATTACGTTTACCTAGCAGGTAAAACAAAGGCGGCCAGACGAGCAGTAACGTCAGTAAGATAGCCCCTAACGTTAACCCCAAACTCATATCAAACCAACAGAGTAGGGCGGTTAATGCGCCAATCCCAAAAATACCCACGGTTACAGGATTAATGAGTCTTAGATAGACATGATCCATCGCATTGATATCAGCGACTAAGCGATTGAGCAAATCCGCATCACGCAGATTATTGATTCGTCCGGGAATCAAGGGTGCTAATTTAGTAAAAAAGAATACTCGCAGATCGGTCAGCAGTTTAAAGGTGGCATTATGGCTAACCACTCGCTCACCCCAGCGGCCTGCTGTACGCTGCATAGCAAAGCCGCGGACAAAAGCCCCAGGTAGCATATAATTAAACGTTTCTCGGGCAATGGTTAAGCCTGCTACCGCTGCAGCCGATAAAAACCATCCTGACAGTGTTAATAAACCGATTGAGGCACAAACCGTAAAAAAGGCCAGTAACATACCCAGTGATAAGCCAAACCAATGTTTTTTATACAGCTTGAGATAAGGCAATAATTCACGCATCTAAATTCCCCTTATCGGCTTCTTTTCTAGTTTGGTTTGCACTGAGCATGCGAGAAAAGAGTCCTGGTTGCTGACTAAGTTGATGAAAATTACCTTGTTGAACGATCTGTCCCTCTTGCATCACTAAGATTTGATCGACGGAACGTAAAGGTTCAAGTTGATGAGTCACAAATAGCGCCGTTTTATCACTAATTTGTTGTGTTAAACTGCGCATAACCAGTTGCTCACTTTGTGCGTCTAAGCTGGCAGTTGGCTCATCCAAGAGCCAAAATTTGCCGTTCTGTAACATCGCTCTCGCCAGTGCTAGGCGTTGAGCCTGACCGACGGATAAGCCACCAGATCGATCACTGATTGGGTAATCTAATCCATGCGAGTGAACAAATTCGCTAGCAAAAGCCTCATCTAATACTTTTTGTAGCTGTTTATCGTCGATACTTTCTTTACCTAAAGTGACATTGTCACGAATGGTTCCGTGGACTAAAAGCGGGTTTTGTCCAATCCAACTGATTAACGCTCGCCAAGAAGCATGGTCGATTTGACTTAATTCCGTACTATTAATGGTTAAACTGCCTTGATAAGGCATAAAACCAAGCAGGGCATTGACTAGGCTGGTTTTGCCTGCGCCACTTGGTCCGACTAACGCCGTGGTTTGACCATGGGTTAATTGAAAAGAGATCGGACCAACGAGCGTTTTTCCTTCTAGGCTTAACACGGATAAATCTTTGGCAATAATCTCGATAGAAGGGGCATTGGCCATAGAGTGATGGCCTGATTGGACTTGTTCAACATCGATACTTAAGAAATCCACCATACTTTCAGCGGCAGCAATCGCTTGTTGTTTGGCATGATAAAAGGTGCCTAAATCACGTAAAGGCTGATAAAACTCTGGAGCGAGGATCAAAATAAATAATCCTGCAAATAAGGTCACGCCAGTACCGTAATATCCAAAATTGAGTTCACCGATAAAGCTAAAACCAAAGTACACCGCGGTGATGGCAATCGATACCGAGGCAAAGAACTCTAATACTGCGGAGGATAAGAAAGCAATGCGTAAGATATCCATGGTTCGTTTACGAAACACTTCCGAAGCCCCTAGCATTTGATCGGTTTCTGCTTGGGTTCGATCAAATAAACGGATCGTCGTCATGGCCTGTAAACGATCATAAAAATGACCGGATAAACGTTGCAGCGCTTTAAAGTTTTTCTTGCCTGCATCAGCGGCTTTCATGCCCACTAAAGCCATAAATAGCGGAATAAGCGGAGCGGTGATCAAGAAAATTAATCCTGCCGCCCAGTTGACCGGGAATACCACCACTAAAATGATAAAAGGGATCAATACTGCCAGCGCCATTTGTGGTAAATAACGAGCAAAAAAGTCATGCATTTCTTCGACTTGTTCAAGCGTTAAGGTTGCCCATGCTCCGGCAGGTTTACCTTTAATGTAGGCTGGTCCTAAATCACGAAGTTTATTAAAAATCAGTTGCCGAATGTAGGTTCTGATCTCTTGACCAGCACGAAATCCAGCCATTTCTCTCGCCCATGAACAGCCAGCGCGCAGTGCAATGGTCATGGCCAATAAACCGAAATGCGTGACTAAGGCTTGTTTATCTACCTGCTCGATGATTAGCTGGTGAAGAATACTGGCGATCAAGGCGGCTTGCCCGAGCAAGAGCAAGCTCGAAATAACGCCTAACCCAATAGCAAGCATTAACCAACGTTTGGCAAGTTTGCTTTGCTGTTTGAGCCAAAGATTGAGGCTGCGTTGCTTTTTCTTATCCATTTTAAAGGCTTATTGATCATTATTATGAAAGGTAAGTCGGCTAGTATACAAAAGAAAACCCAACGGATATACCGCTGGGTTAGTCAGTTGTCACACAGGAGGCACAATCGATGGTTTTTTATTTGTTATTGAGGCTATCAAGGTAGCGCTCAGCATCGAGTGCGGCCATACAACCTGTACCAGCCGAAGTGATGGCTTGACGGTAATTATGATCCATCACATCTCCCGCAGCGAAAACTCCAGCTACGCTCGTTTGAGTGGCATTCCCTTCTAAGCCAGATTGAACCCAAATATAGCCATCTTTCATATCAAGTTGACCTTGGAAGATGTCGGTATTGGGTTGATGACCGATAGCAATGAAAACTCCCATGACATCGAGTTGTTCGGTTTGATCAGATTGTGTGTCTTTTAAACGAACGCCGGTCACGCCCATCTCATCGCCAAGCACTTCATCTAACGTGCGGTTGGTATGTAGAACAATATTACCGTTGTGAACTTTATCCATTAAACGGTCAATAAGAATTTTCTCTGAGCGAAAGGTATCTCTGCGATGAATTAAGTGAACTTCAGAGGCGATATTGGCAAGATACAAGGCTTCTTCGACAGCGGTGTTACCGCCACCGACCACCGCGACTTTTTGGTTACGATAGAAAAAACCATCGCAAGTTGCACAAGCAGAAACCCCTCGGCCTTTAAACGCTTCTTCAGAAGGTAGGCCTAAGTATTTTGCGGAAGCACCGGTTGAAATAATCAACGCATCGCAAGTGTACTCTTGGCTATCACCTTTCAAGCGGAAAGGGCGCGTTGAAAAATCGACCTGATTAATATGGTCAAATACAATTTCAGTTTCAAAGCGCTCTGCGTGTTGCTTCATCCGCTCCATTAAATTGGGTCCGGTTAATCCTTCTGGATCGCCTGGCCAGTTTTCAACTTCCGTGGTGGTCGTAAGCTGACCACCTTGTTGCATCCCAGTGACTAACACTGGATTTAGGTTCGCACGCGCTGCGTAAACGGCAGCGGTGTAGCCAGCTGGGCCTGAGCCTAAAATAAGTAGTTTACAATGCTTTACATCGCTCATGATGACTCCGCTGTGAGTTCTAAAAAGTTAATCGATTGTAAGGAATAATGTTCGGGATGAAAAGCCATATATCCCCTTGCTACTTGAAGCCGTGGTGTGAGCTGCCTCCACCACTGGCCACATCAAGTTATTAGAGGCTCGCTAGGGGATGACTAATGAATCGGGTTGATGACCGAGTTTTTTCCATTGGCGATACAACATAAAACCCACCAGTAAGGATAAACAGATATTGGACAGCGGAACCGCGAGCCATACGCCATTTAAACCAAAGAAATGGGGTAAAACCAACAAAAAAGGAATCTGAATCATCATATTACTCATGGTAATAAACGTCGCTTTATTGCCTAATCCTAAGGATTGAAACCACGTTGCGGTTAAAATAAGAAAACCGTCTAAAAACATGGCACATAAAAACAACCGCATTGCCCATGTGGTGGTGGAGAGCAGTGCCTCATCGCCTTGAGCAATAAAAAATTGTGCAAAGAAACTGGGTGACCATTGAATCGCCAGAACTAGGAAAACACCACTGCCTAGGGTAAATGCGCTGGCGATTTTGAACGTTGCTTTGACGCGTTGTTTAAGATTCGCACCGTAGTAAAAACTGGTCAGAGGCTGCATCCCTCCTGCGGTGCCTTCGGCCATCAGATAGTAAAAAGTCAGTAAATAACCAGCAATACTATAAGCAGCAACATGGATGGCTTGACCATGTTTGAGCAGCAGCATGTTGTGCAGCACAATAGAAAAACTGATATATAGGTACATCAGCATACTCGACAAGCCGGTTTTTAGAATGTCGAACACGGCTTTGCTTTGCCAGTGAAAAGCTTGTTTTGAGATAGGTAGTTGGCTGCGACGGCTCAGTAAATAGTTTAAACAGATGGCGACGGAGATCAGCTCCCCCAGTAGAGTAGCAATCGCTGCCCCTTGCAATCCAAAACGGAAATAACCAATAAATAGGGCGTCCAAGGCAATATTACTGATCGCACCAATTCCCATCGCGAGTGTTGCTAAACGTGGTGCTCCGGCGTTACGTACTAACAGTGGTAAGGCAATACTGCCGAGAACAATCGGAGCGCCAGCCATCATCCAATACAGATAATCTGCTCCTTGTAAGTAAGCTCCATCTGTTGCACCTTGAAAATGCAAAAACATTGGACTTAGAAAGTGCAGTGCAATGCCTAGCGGCAAGCCGACAGCGACCAGTAATAGTAGGCCGTGGATCAAATAATTAATTGCAGACGAGGTTTCACCTGCGCCCATTTTTAACGATGTATGAGCCCCTGCACCCATGCCGATCATCATACCAAAGGCGAGTAATACGCCGACAAATGGCCACGCTAAGCTAATTGCGGCTAATCCATCGGCACCGATAAAGTGGCCAACAAAAATACCATCGACAATTTGATAGGTACCACTGACCATCAATGCGGCAATCGATGGCAAGGTGTAGTGCCAAAACGCTTTACCGACGGAAGTACGCTGTAAATTTATCATGTTGTTTCTCAATTAATAAGGACGAGAGGTGAGCTGAGGCGGCTCCATGCCCCCAAGATCTAAATCACGACAAGCTTTCATTAACAACTGTTCTAATTGTCTCAACTCATCGCTGGTTAATGTCTGTTGAAAGTGCACAATGGCGGAGTGATACACCTCTGCTTCATATTCTTGCATGGCCAACATTTTTTTACTCGGCAACAGACGCTGTGCTCGCGCATCCTCCAGGCAAGGTTCACGAATGATATAACCTTGTTTTTGCAGCTTATTGACCATGGCACTCGCTGAAGCTTTGCTCACCTTCATCTGGTCAGCCAATTCGGTTAAACGAATGCCCTGTTCCGCATAGGCAAGTAAGGTATAGATATACTGCAATTCACTATTGGTTAACTCTAAATGACCATTATGTTTTGCTTGTTCACGCCAATGATGCCATAAGTGCCACTCTAAGCGCTGTAGGCTATGCCTTAAGTCCATAATTTACTCTTGCGTTTACCTTTTTAGTTAGTCTAACTAACAATTTCTATGGTAACAAGAAAATCATTATTCAATCCATGTAACGACAGGCGAGTCGAATGGAATGAATGGTTAGATTACGCTTCAATATTCTAAGGCGGTGGTTTGTGTATAACTATTTGTTTTAATTTAAATTTTATTTTTCTTGGTGTGTGAGTCTAAAATTTGGGCTATGCAATGTTAATTTTTGGTTTATTAGTCTAATTTTAGTGTTTTAATTAGTTTTTTATTTCTTATTGTTGCTGTCTCTTAGGGTTTATTGTCTGCTTGGCTTGAATAAAGCGTATTTCTGCGTATTCTTTATGTAAATATAATGTTAATCAAAAGTGTCTGGCATGTGTTTTCATTAAGGAGTCAATAATGTTATCTGCACATGAAACAACCCTACAAATTACTCATTTAAGTCCAGAGGCAACACGCCAATTAGCGCCATCGTTTGCCACGCTGCCCCATACCGAACATGCTGATGGTAAATACCGCTTGCGTCGTTATTCGGTGATTCAGTATCGAGATGGTCAAGTGGTTTCTCTTGGAAAAAATGAGTTTGTGCAAAGTGAGGATATTAACCATTTTCAAGGGGATATTGTTCGTCAGTTTGAGCCGATTCTTGCCGAGACACTCAATAGTGAGGGAATGCGTGAGGTATGCGAGTTATTTATGCAGGCTAATGAGTTACCGAATGGGCAAGAGATAGAGATTCATCAAATTCGAGTGACGGCGATTTATGATGAAACTCAAGTCGCTCCAGAAGGCGTTCATCAAGATGGGTTTGATCATATCGCCTTAGTCAGTATTGACCGCTATAACATCGTTGGTGGTGACATTATGCTTTACAACGACTGCCATGAAGCGCCATTTTTCCGTAAAGTGCTTGATAATGGTGAGGTGGCGATACTCGCAGACAGTAAGTTATGGCACAACGCGAGTCCCATTCGCTCGGTGGATCACACTCAAGAAGGGCACATGGATGTTTTTGTTCTAACCGCTAAGGATGGTCGCCATGAGTTTCACTCCTGAGCAAGCACGGGTGCAGTTTTCTGCTTTAGCCCAGACTCACCATGATCGGCCAGTGTATTTCTTTGATGGACCCGGTGGTTCTCAGGTGCCTCGCTCAGTGCTACAAGCGATGACGGATTATCTGGGTCACTTTAATTCTAATCTTGGTGGTCACTTTTTTTCGAGCCAGCGGACAACGGATCTCATGTTACAAGCAAGAGAATCGGCTCAAGCGCTACTCAATGCTGAATCGTCGGGTAACATTGTCTTCGGTGCGAATATGACCTCCTTGACGTTTCAACTCAGTCGCAGCATCAGTCGAGAGTGGCAAACGGGTGATGAAGTGGTTGTTACGGCCTTGGATCATTATTCTAATGTATCGAGCTGGGAACAGGCCGCACAAGATAAAGGGGCGCTTGTTCATCAAGCAAGGATCAATCCTGAAAACGGTACGCTGGATATTGATCACCTTTTAAGCCTAATTAATGCTCAAACAACTTTGGTCGCGTTGACTTATGCGTCTAATACGACGGGTTCAATCGTCGATGTCAAAAGGGTTATCGAGGCAGCTCACGCGGTAGGGGCTCAAGTGTTCATTGATGCTGTGCATTATGCGCCGCACCATTTGATTGATGTCCAAGATTTGGAGTGTGATTTCTTAGTCTGTTCGGCGTATAAATTTTTCGGGCCCCACATCGGTATTGCCTATATCCACTCTCAATGGCTACACAGTTTGCAACCTTATAAAGTGGAGCCCGCAACCAATATTGGTCCCGGCCGATTTGAAACGGGAACCCAGAGTTTTGAAAGCTTAGCAGGCTTAGTGGCTGCGATTGATTATTTGGCTCAATGGGGAGAAAGCGGTGCGCCTTTACGTCAACGTTTGGCGCAGAGTTTTGCACAATTTAATCAACATGAGCAGCAGCTGAGTGGTTATTTTCTGCGTAAATTACAACAATTACCGCAAGCTCAACTGTATGGTCGATGGGAAGCGGACAGCGATAAGCGTACACCGACGTTCGCGATTCGTATCGCTGATCATTCACCAGAATGGATAGCCAAGACGTTAGGTGAACAAAATATTTGTGTCTGGAATGGCCATTTTTATGCGCTAGGTTTGATTCGTCAACTAGGGTTAGAAGCGAAAGGTGGAGTGGTGCGAATTGGTTTAATGCACTACAACACCGTTGAAGAAATCGATCAGCTTTTTAACGTATTGGCGCCATTGGTTAAGCCGGTATCGCTCGTCGAGTAACGCCGCCAGTCGCCATCGGGCAAACTTGTTTGCTCGATGGCTCTCTGGGTTATTTCCGATATTATTCGTTGTAACTCACTTCTACTTCGTAGGCGGTGTATTTGCGAATATTGATCACGCCGCTATCAAAAATCAGATATTGACCTTTAATACCTTGTAACACACCACTAACTAATGGCTGTTTATCAAAATTATGGGAAGTGATTTTAATCGGATGTTGTTCAACCGGATAACTGATCTCGGTACCGCTCTCATTCAACTCAATTACCGCATCATCTCCAAATTGTTGTTTTAATTCGGTAATTTTTTCTGCTAATAATGGTGTTAACTTTGCAGCGTGTTCGGCTAATGGCAGAGGTTCACCATCCCCTTTCAGTAGCGTTCGCCAATTGGTTTTATCAGCGATGTGTTTAGCCAGTTCGACTTCGAGTAAGCCTGAAATATGTCGAGTTTTGACTTTGTACAGCGGTAATCCTTGAGTGGCTCCTTGATCTATCCAGCGCGTCGGAATTTGATTATGGCGAGTGATACCGACTTTTAAGCTCGAGGTGTTGGAGAGATAAACGTAATGATCGACCATACAGTGACTTTGTGCCCATTCAGGTTCACGGCAGGTGCCTTGTTCAAAATGGCAGGTCTCTGGTTTCATGATGCACATATCGCAACTAGCAAGTTTCTTCATGCATACAAAGCAATGACCTTGAGAGTAGCTTTTTTTGGTCTTTTTGCCGCATGAATGGCAAAAAATATTACCTGTATGATGAAGTGTCAGCGTTTTGCCGATCAATGGATTAAGGTCGATCAGGTGCTCGCCAACGGGAAGTTGGTAATGAACCGTTTGATGATGTTGAGCGCGCATTTTTTGTAATACGCCGCGAATAGTTAAAGACATGACATCGCTCTTTTTTGTAGTGTTATCCCTTACTGACCGAAACTTACGTTGCTTATGACCTAGTTAATCAACGGATTATTGAGACCCGTAAGCCAGAGCATAGGTTATTAACGGCGTGTTTTCGGTCGTTTGGGTTTAGAATTATGTGATTACTTTTGAGTCCAATCAGACTCATCGACAGTGTTCTCGCTTAGTGTACCATTATCACGAGATTCAGACAGGATAGGTTCTTTGGGACCTAAGAACCTTGGTTGCGTATCGAGGAAGTAAAGATCTAAAACCGCTTTGCTTCTTGCGAAGACTTCACGTAAACGTACTTTGTATCCTAGATGATTTTTAGGACCGGGAACGGCTAGACAAGTGGCGTTAATCTCGTGATGTTGAGCGATAAAGAGCGCACGCTCGCAATGAAAACGTTGAGTGACGATCAAGAAATCATCGGTATCAAAAATGCGTTTCGCCCTGACAATCGAATCTAAAGTACGAAAGCCAGCATAGTCGAGATAGATCTGCCCATCGGGCACGCCCGCTTTGAGTAAATCGCGTTTCATCGTCCAAGGTTCGTTATAAGAACGATGAGCATTATCGCCGCTCAGAAGAAAATAATCGGTTTTATTGAGTTGATAAAGCTCAATCGCCGCTTCAATACGGTGTAGATAATAATCGTTTAAGGTGCGCCCAAGGTACTTACTGGTTCCTAGCACCACCGCGACATCAAATTTGGGTAATTTATTGATATCGCTAATAATATGCGGTTGAGTTTGCCAGCTTACCCAGCGGTCGATAGAAAAAATGACGGCTACGGCTATCAGGAAAAGCAGCATCAGCAAGGCTACGCCGCGGAGAAACCAACGTAAAAGCGTTTTCAGTCGGCCAATCATTAAATTTGTCGGTTTTTTTGTGCCCATAAACCTATCACAATAAAACTGATCATGATGATACTAAACATCATGCCTCGCTCTAAGTTGGCCAGTGTGCGAGTTAAGTAAGGGCTGGCTTTGACAATCAGTAAGCCATAACCAAACGCATTGACGATAATAAAGACTAAAGTGCGGACAATAAAATGCTGGTTATGCATCAGACGACGCAGTAACGCATTCACCTCTCCGCCTAACATCACCAACCAACAGGCAATCAATGCCATCGAGATCTCAGCAAGATAGGGGGCCAGATACTGACCGGCTGGGGCAAAAAAACTCATCATATCGGTGCTCTAGTGATTAAAGCCTCGGAGCTGCTAACGTTGCACGACAAAACAGTGCAAAAATTAACAGCTCCTATTAACGCTTTGTTCAACGGGACGAATTAAAAAGCGGTACGCTTGTAACGACGATAAGCAGGTTGCCAGAAATGCTGTTCAATGGCAACGTCCAAAGCTTCATCCGTAATTTCTAACGCAACACCTTGTTCTATGGCTTTTTTAGCGACAGCAAAGGCAATTTTCTTCGAGACAGAATGAATCGATTCTAGCGGTGGCAGAAGTGGACCGTGACCATTAATCGCTAGTGGTGAGCAGAGTGATAAAGCTCGGCTCGATTCCATTAACATCTCATCAGTGACTCGTTTCGCTCCTACGGCGAGTACGCCTAAGCCAATCCCAGGGAAGATGTAGCTGTTATTACACTGGGCAATGGCGTACGTCTTACCATCATGGATGACGGGAGCAAACGGACTACCAGTGGCGACTAACGCTTCACCATTGGTCCAGTGAATAATGTCGGCAGGCGTCGCTTCAACTCGACTCGTCGGGTTAGAGAGAGGAAAAATAATCGGTCGAGGGCAATGTGCATGCATCTCTTTGATCACTTCCTCACTGAATAGGCCTGGAGCGCCTGAAACACCCACCAACACGGTTGGTTTGGCATGACGGACTACATCGACCAATGAGTAACCATTACCTTCAGAAGTCCAATCTTGAGTATTGTCTTTTTTCTGCACCAGACGCTGTTGGAAATCAAGCAGATTCGGCATCCCTTCTTCTAATAGACCCCAGCGATCGACCATATAGACTTGTGAACGAGCTTGAGCATCGGAGATCCCTTCGGAGACCATCTGGGCAATAATCGCTTCAGCAATGCCACAGCCAGCAGAGCCTGCACCTAAGAAGGTGATCCGCTGTTGTGATAATTGGCTACCTGCCGCTTTACAAGCCGCCAGTAGTGAGCCAACGGTGACCGCCGCTGTACCTTGAATGTCATCATTAAAGCAGCAAATGCGATTTTTGTAGCGTTCCAACAGTGGCATGGCATTTTTTTGCGCAAAATCTTCAAATTGAATTAACGCATCTGGCCAACGATGTTGTACCGCTTGGATAAAATCTTCGACAAAGTTATCGTATTCGGCTCCGGTGATCCGAGGATGACGCCAGCCCATGTACATTGGGTCTGCTAAGCGTTGCGGGTTATTGGTACCGACATCCAATACGATAGGTAAGGTATAGGCCGGACTGATTCCGCCACAAGCCGTGTAAAGTGATAATTTACCGATTGGAATGCCCATACCTCCAATCCCTTGGTCGCCAAGGCCGAGAATACGTTCACCATCAGTCACCACAATCACTTTAACGTTATGGTTTGCGGCGTTATTAAGCAGATCGTCGATACGATCTCGGTTAGCGTAGGAGATAAATAGCCCACGACCACGACGGTAAATATTAGAGAAATTCTCACACGCAGCGCCAACCGTCGGGGTGTAAATGATCGGCATCATTTCAGAGATATGGTTTTGTACTAAACGATAGAAGAGAGTCTCGTTGGTGTCTTGAATATTACGTAGGTAAATATGCTTATCCATATCACTTTCAAAGCTGCAATATTGTTGGTAAGCACGGACCACTTGTTCTTGAATCGTTTCTGTCGATTCCGGAAGTAAGCCTTCCAAGTTAAAAGATGCACGCTCTTCGGCGCTAAAGGCACTGCCTTTATTCAGTAAAGGGGTGCTGAGTAGCGCAGGGCCAGCATAAGGAATATAAAGCGGACGTTTATCGTTATTCATTTGGTGCCTATGTAGGGTAGGTGGGAACAGATGGTTAAAAATGATAGCGGCTTATCCGCTAAGTTGTAAATAGATAAGCCTTTCAGTTTAAGTGATTATTTTCATTATAGACTTAATTAAAGGTTAAATCGGTCACTCTCGCGGACTTTTTGATGGATAACCTTCTGTTGACGAGAAGAGTACCAATCAGAAACATAGTCGGTATATAGTGTTACAAGTTTGATTTTTTATATTCCAGTTAGAAGAGAATACTTCCCATAAAAGATTGTTTTTACATATCGTATTGCTATATAAGTGTTCCTGCATAATAGTAAGCCCGCTAGGATAGATTTTTACATTGAGGTAAACATGCAACAATCACAACGAGTTTCTGTCGTGTTTGATTATGCGAGCTTTTTAGGAGCATCGTGTACCAAGCGATGGAATTTTTCTGATGTATTAGCCTCCTTTGCTCCGATTTTCGGTACCGTCTGGCAAGATACCGTTAAACAGAGTAAAACCCATGAAGAGCGACTATGGGATTTGGCCTTAAGCACGTTATCTAGCCGTCGAAGTGACGAAGCCAATCTCATCGCATTGCTCAAACTGGCTAAAGCCGAAGGGATAGAAGAGCTAACACTGATCATGCCTTATGGATTAGAGCCTGCGCAGGTTCTGTTGATCGAGCAAAGCGCCGAGGTTAAATTACAGCCCGCTCAGGGGGATGAGTTTTTGGTGATCGTTAACCCCGCTTTGCCCGTGAGTTAGCTCTTTCATTATCATCCGCACCCATCGATCAGATGATGAGTGCGGGTAAAAAACAGCGTTAAACAATCAAATCGTATTGCTCACGTAATATAGCGATGATCTCTTGTTTTGGGTTGCTGCTCAGCTTGATGGGGTGGCCGACAATTTTTTCTGCAATGCCTAAATAGGTGCGTGAAATGTCCATCAGCGCTTCTACCGGAAGCGCATTATTTTGTGCCAATGCTTCGCGCTCTGTCATCCGTTCTTTATTGAGTAAAATATCTGGGTCGGGGAAGTAACTAAGCAAGAATTGGCGGAAGCCTTCTTTTGAATTTTCGACGATTTGGCCTTTTTGATAATATTCGGCGTCCCAAATGCGCGAAGAGTCGGGCGTACCAACTTCATCCATATAAATCAGTTTTTCTTGTCCATTGGCATCGGTAACATAACCAAACTCAAATTTGGTATCAACAAACTGTTGCCCGATGGCTTTTAATGCTTCACTAATCACGCTAAAACCCTGTTTAAGGAGCGTTTCGTAATGATCAATATCAGCAGGATGAGTAAAGTTAAATGCAGCGAAATTCTGTTCGATATCGTGTCGAGTGATATTCACATCATCGGCTTCAGGAATACCAGGGATCCCAGTTAAAATACCTTTGGTTGATGGCGTGATCAGTAGCTCAGGGAGTAGGCTATCTTTTTCCAATCCATCAGGCAGAGCAATACCACAAAATTCGCGTTCACCTTTAGCGTAAGCACGCCACATCGATCCAGTGATGTATTGGCGGCAGATCGCTTCGATTTTAATCGGTTTGGCTTTTTGGACTATCCACACTAAAGGGTGAGGAATGTCGACGATGTGACTATCGGCTAACCCTTGTTGTTTGAAAAGGCTAAACCAATGGTTAGAAATAGCATTGAGCGCCGCGCCTTTACCGGGAACGCCTTTTAATCCACCTTCTGCATGCCAAATACAATCAAAAGCAGAGATACGATCGCTGATCACCATAATTGCCAGTGGTGCATCTTTGGCAATCGGATAACCTTTTTCTTGGATCAATCGCTGACTGTCTTGTTCGGTAAGCCAGTAAACCGAGCGGACTTTACCGCTATGTACAGGCAAGTGGGTACGAATGGGGAGGTCGTCATTGACGGCAAGAACTTGATCAGCAAGACTCATGAAACATTCCTATCTGGATTAAACAGCGTTGACAAGAAAGACCCTCTGGTTTGTCAACCGACCATTGGGTCTTGTTTATGGCACGCATCATACCAGAACTATTTTCTGTCGCCATATAAAAAGCAAACGTTTGCCTTGGTGGGTTATTGATGGATTCAGTCTCTGCTCGGGGTACTGTCGTTAATGAAAGACCGGCGAGGTTTTGTTCAGGAAAAAAACTTCACATTGGTGCTGTTTCGCCATGTGTTGTAAACGGCGTTGATTTGCTTTATCGATACCTGCCGAAGCAACAATAGCACTGGCATTGCCTGATTGAATCGCTTTGAGCACAATGTCTATTTCAGAACCTGAACGTGAAGCCTTCATATGAATAATTTTATGGCACTGGATCCGGTGTATGCTTAATTGTTGATAGTGAGGACGCGGGCATTGTGCAGTATAGAGAATCCATTGGTGTTGCTCGGATAGCTGAGCTAATCGAGACAACATAGGATAATTGAGCAGTGGTACGCTGTGGTGATTGACTGTGCAAGTCTCGTAAATCGTGTCTGAATAATGGAAGGTAGTGTTAAGCATAATACTGTCCTCATATACATGCTGTATATATATACAGTAGTCGAGGCGTGGATGATGATCAAGTGGTAAGTGTGTTCGTTTTTAGTTCATTTCTGACATTTAGTCGTCATTTTTATCCTAGATGATTGATAAATAAGCGGTTGTTTTTTGAACGAGAGAGTAGATGAAAGATGTGAATTTGTGATCAAATTTACAGTTTGTTGAGATGAGAGATGAAAAGGGAATTTATTTAACAATAAAGCGCCTTGGCGGCGCTTCTATCGAGGTTAGGATGCTTGGTGCATTTGTCGTTCACGGGAGGCGAGTTCATCAAGATTGAATAACCTGACGTCCATTCTTGCCAGATCATGGCAATTTGGACAAGAATAATGCGCTTTACCGTCAATATATTCATGCTTAGTTAATTGGTTTGACAGTTTGCACCAATCGCACACTCCGATCACAGTAAACATTACTTCTCCCCACCTTATTCTGTTTGGTGTTTAATCTGTGCAGATTATCGCACATGCTCAGTAATTAAGTTAAGTATCTGTTACTGGCTTTGCGATGCTAATCGTTTGCTTTCTAATTTATTTAGAAGAGGTTGCGATATGTTTATTATAATTATTAACGCTTAGTTAACCTTTGGTTGATGATTTTCATCGCGCCGTTGAGACGTTTCATCTCTTCTTCGCTGCCTTGCAGATCGGGATGATAGATTTTACTCAGTTGTTTATAGCGTTGTTTGATGATTTTTTCATCGGGTAATCGATGAGGGTGAAAACCGAGTAGGGCGCAGGCCAAAGAAAAAGTCTGGTCATGTTGGTGATGTGCCTGTTGGTGTTGTTGTTTTTTAAACTCTTGATAGAGCTTATCAAGTTGACGTTTTTGTTGTTTTATAATCGCCGCTTGCTGTTGGATCTGCTCTTTTTGTTCCATATTTAATTGCTCGGCTTGATGCTGTTGTTTGTTTTTGATTGAACGATACAGAGACAAGATGCCCATAATTAACAATAGGCCAATTAAAACGAACAAAAAATCGCTCATCAACGACATAGTATGATCTTGAGTTTGGCGTTCTTGTAACGCCTTATCTTCGTCCTCGTTCCTTAAACCGTCCTGTTGCGCTTGTATTTCGAGATTTTGTAAGGCAATTAATTGATTGGCTCGACGTTGATTAAAACGTTGTTGTAATAGTTCACTGTAGCGTTGTTCACCTAGCGGATGGCGATCCGCAATACTGTGATACCAAATTTCTGCCATGAGCAATGATTGAGGGAGATATTCTCCTTGTTGATATAAACGTCCCATTGCTAAGGCTGCCTCAACATCACCTAAGGTGGCTGATTTGGTATACCAAAGTAGAGCTTGGGTTACATCAGTAGGCGTGCCTAGACCCTGTAAATAAGCATTGGCTAGTGGTGTCATTGCGGGTTGATAGCCGCGCTCTGCTGCTTGTAAAAACCAGTAATAGGCTTGGTCTGATTGCTGCGCTTGTTGATAGCTCACTGCTAATTGAAATTGTGCTTCCGGATTACCTAAGCGAGCTTGTTGGCGAACTTGATCGGTTTGCGCGGCAATAGGCCATGAACACACCAAGGTGAAAAACAGCAGTAACCAGGGTGATAAAACGTGCATGCTCAGCGTGTCCTAATGAGTTGATGGTTGTGATCACCGTATCGGTGCTAATGAGAAAAAGGCCCAATTAAGGGCCTTCTAAGTATACTCTTGTTCACTAAACTTGCCTTGCTGGAGGGCTTATTTTAGCGGCAAAATTTGAATGTCTACTCTGCGGTTACAAGCTCGTCCTTCCACAGTACTATTGGTACAAATTGGGAAGCGAGAGCCATTACCTCGCGCGATAGCTCGTCCTGGAGCGACTCCTTGTGACAATAAGAAGCTACGTACTGATTCAGCACGACGTTCCGATAGCACTTGGTTAGTGGTATCACCACCAGTACTGTCGGTATGCCCATCAATCACTAAACTGGTGTCTGGGTATTGGACAAGAATTTTGGCTACGCCGCGTAGTGTACGGTGAATGCTTGAGTCGAGTTGATAAGAGTTGGTTTGGAAACCGATGCCGTTTTCCATACGCAATAAAAGTTGATTGTCGCCGACACGTTGAACTTGTACGCCTGAATGAAGCAATTCTTCACGCAAAGCCGCTTCTTGTTGGTCAAAATAGTAACCGACACCACCACCTACAGCCGCGCCGCCAGTCGCACCAATTAAAGCGCGTTGACGGCGCTGTTTCGCATTATCACCAGTGGCTAAACCCGCGGCTGCACCAGCTACCGCGCCAATTAATGCTCCGCGAGTGGCGGCATTCGTTTCTGATTCGCCTGTTGTGGCATTTTGCCTTTGTGTGGCAGCACAGCCAGACAATGTGATGACCAGTGCCATCGCCAGCGTGATTTTTTTCAATGTATTCTCTCCGTGTTGGCAATATGTGTTCATTTCCGCTTATTGGCTACGCTATATGTGTTTTACAGCCTTAAACTTTTTAAGCTTTGGTTGGAAGTTGTTGGTCATCCAGCGGTAGGGGCGATAGGGAAAACGCCTTGAGTCCACTGGAATTAGCCTGAAATAAACAAAACTTATCGAATAAAGTCAATCCATTGATCTAAATTTTACATTCGCATCACTTAATTGAGCGTTATAGACGCAAGGTTATTTAAGTCGTTTTGGTGCTTGTGCACCATCAATCGGTCTATTAACGGAAACTTTACGGCCTTTTTTGAGCCCGACTTCATAATCTGCGGTGATGTTCTTCATCGCATCACGTAGTTGTTGCTTAAAGGTTTCCCGATCAATGTTTTCGAACTCTTTATCAATGTAACTGTTGATTTTATTCATTGAGTTTTCGTCAGGCGTAATGGTTGGCAATTTTTCCAGTGCGCCTTCTACCCAACCGGATAAAAACGAATTTACGCGCCGCGAGACTTCTGTCGTTGGTGTGCCACTGCCTGCAAAACTGTTGCGAAACTGCCCAGTCTGCTCATTCATTTCACGATAAACAATATCAAAAGCAAAGGCGGCAAAAATCGCTCTGTCTGCCTCACCGATAAATTCGACGCGTTTTAAACCTTTATGATTGATCAAAACGGCTTCAACACCAAATTTGGTATTAATGCCTCGGATAATACGTAAAATTCCGGAACTGATGGAGGCAGGCAGAAGATGAGTTGATTGGGTTTTGCCCATTTTAATAAACTCAATATCGTCTTTATCCAACCCATATTTGAGCATCAGCCGGTGGGCCATTTTGATCGCGTTGGCCGCTTCATTGACATTAGCGGAGTTACCTAACTCTAGGCATTTGGCTATTTTTTTTAAGGCTTTTTGTTTATCCATCGAATTATAAAATCGGTTCCGCAGCGCTAAGAAAAGTCAGCTATTTTACCGTTTTTATCTAAGGAGTGAAAGGGATGCTGGATATTCGCCTACCGGCGGGACGAATTAACCGGTAATTCGATGTTATCTTGATGGTAACTTGAAGTTGCGGCTCGGTTGGTAAGCGACAACTTCAAGTAGGGTAAAGATAGATACTCGGTTAGATACCTAGTTCATCGAGTAAATCGGCGGAGAGGTCACTATTTGCTTGGCTTGCCGCTTTATTGGCCGCTTTGTCGGCCATCTTTTGTTGTGTATCAGCTAAAATAGAGTCTGGACTTTCATCTTCCTGAATTTCAAAGTCTTCCAATTGAATAAACTCAGTACGATCCATGGCCAATTCTAGATAGAAAATATTATTATTTTCGGTCGAGAAGGTTACGCGGCGGGCTTGTGGTCGATCTAAGTTAGTATCAACCGATAAGTTAACTTGTTTGTTGAGTGACAACATTTTCGGCTGGTTTTGAGTGATGTTGGTTTGTAACTCTTTGCGTACTTTGTTGGTGAAATCACCGACCAGTTGGTTCATCAGTTCACCGAGTACATCGCCAACTTCGTCGGAGGTGTGTAATACCGCAAGTTCATCTTCTGGCATGCCCATATTGCGCATATATTGGGTATACACTTCTAAAGCGGCTTTAGAAGTGAAGTTAATTACCACTAAACCAGAAAATCCGCCATCAAACAAAACGAAGCAGCCAAAGTCTGGTTTGAGTGACGTTTTGGTGATTTTTTGTACCATTGCCGAGTAGGTGATGTTCGATCCCGTGGCTGAGGAGAGTACGGTTGAAACCGATTGACAAAGTTTCAATAGAATATCTTCTGTGGTGACGACTTTATTTTTTTTCATATCTAGGTCCATGAGTGTGTCAGGGCTAAGTGGTTAATCAGTGACCGCTTAGGAAAGTAGGCGACGAAAATGTATCTGTGTTTACTTAACGATAGCTGGATTTAGCTGACCTTCAACTCTTCCGTTATCTAAAAAATGGCTTAACTCTATTGTTGTTAAGATTCTGATTTGATCACTGATTTAAATGTTGTAAAGTGACCGGACTCAAAAAAATAAATTAAAACTCACCCATTACATAGCGCTGATTGGATCAGCGGCGTTCGGGCAGGAAGCAAATGTTACCAAGACTTCACCTCCAATCTGATGTTGATCCGGTTGTTTTAACCTTTTTACATGAGTTAAAAACAGCTGGGTTTACGGGCGATATCGAAACACAGTATGCCAGTCGTTTAGCCGTGTCTACTGATAACAGCGTTTATCAGCAACTTCCACAAGCGGTTGTTCATCCTAAAACTAGCCATGATGTTTCGCTTATCGGTCAATTAAGTATTAGGCCAGAATTCGAACGTGTCACGTTTTCTCCGCGTGGAGGCGGGACAGGCACCAATGGTCAAGCCTTAACCAAAGGGATTGTGGTTGACTTGTCTCGCCATATGAATCAAATCCTTGAAATCAATCCAGAGCAAGGTTGGGTAAGGGTTCAGGCTGGTGTGATTAAAGATCAACTGAATGATGCGGTGCGCCCTTATGGCTATTTTTTCTCGCCCGATCTCTCTACCAGTAACCGCGCTACACTGGGTGGGATGATTAATACCGATGCTTCAGGTCAAGGCTCACTCAAATACGGTAAAACCTCCGATCATGTGCTCTCGCTACAAGCGGTATTTGCTGATGGGTCAATCTTAGAAACCGACGGTTCACGGGGCGACCCGCAAGTCAATAGCTATGCTGAAAAGGCCATGCAGGTTACCGAAGCCGTCTGCCGTGGCCAGCGAGAGCAGATAGTCGCCAAGTTTCCGCCTTTAAATCGTTTTTTAACTGGCTATGATTTAAAAAATGCTCTTGATGAACACACTGACGAATTTAATATCACCCGCGTACTGTGCGGCGCTGAAGGTTCATTGGCTTTTATTACCGAAGCCAAACTCAATCTCACCCCAATTCCTAAAGCGCGAACCTTAGTTAACATCAAATATGACAGTTTTGACTCGGCATTACGTAATGCGCCGCTAATGATTGAAGCCAATGCACTATCGGTTGAGACGCTAGATTCAAACGTACTCAATTTAGCGAAACAAGATATTGTTTGGCATAGCGTCAGTGATTTGTTAACCGATGTGCCTGGCAAGGAATTGCTCGGCATCAATATGGTTGAATATGCAGACCAAGACCCAGAGCAGGTAAAACAATTAGTCACGCAATTGACCCAGCGTTTAGATGTGATGATCAGTCAGCAGCAAGCCGGGATTATTGGTTATCAAGTGTGTGATGATTTAGCCAGTATTAACCGTATTTATACTATGCGTAAAAAAGCGGTAGGTTTATTGGGCGCGGCCAAAGGACGAGCTAAACCGGTGCCATTTACCGAAGATACTTGTGTGCCACCGGAGCACTTGGCGGATTTTATTAGTGAATTTCGCGCGCTGCTTGACGACAAAGGCCTCAGTTACGGTATGTTTGGTCATGTGGATGCTGGCGTATTGCACGTGCGTCCCGCACTTGATTTATGCGATCCCAAGCAAGAGTTAATGATGCATGAGATTTCCGATCAAGTCGTTAAGCTGGTGGCGAAATACGGCGGTTTAATGTGGGGGGAGCATGGTAAGGGTTATCGCTCTGAGTACGGCCCTGAGTTTTTTGGAGCGGAGCTATTTACCGAATTACGCCGCGTCAAAGCGGCTTTTGACCCTCACAATAAGATGAATCCCGGTAAGATTTGTACGCCCCTTAATAGCAGTTTTGAGCTGGTTAAAGTATCGGATACCAAGCGTGGCTATTTTGATCGGCAGATTGACGTAAAAGTTCGTGACAGCTTTAAGCAAGCGATGGAATGTAACGGCAATGGGCTATGTTTTAACTACGACACTAGCTCCCCGATGTGTCCATCGATGAAGGTTACCGCCGACCGTCGTCACTCGCCAAAAGGTCGAGCGGGTTTAGTGCGTGAATGGTTGCGTCAACTGACGGAGCAAGGGATTGATATCCTCGATTTAGAGCAACAAGCCTTGCAGAAAACAGCCAGTATCAAAAGCCTACTGGATCGCGTTCGGCAGCGTATTCGTCCCTCTCATGAGTATGATTTCTCTCATGAAGTGTATGAAGCGATGAATGGCTGTTTAGCCTGTAAGGCCTGCGCTAGCCAATGCCCAATTAAAGTGGATGTGCCGAGTTTTCGTTCACGTTTCTTAAATCTTTATCACACTCGCTATCCGCGTCCGGTTAAAGATTATTTAGTGGCTAATATCGAAATCATGTTACCGCTGATGGCGAAAGCGCCACAAGTGGTCAATGCGGTTATTGATCAGCCATGGATTGAACGCTTAACGGCGGCGACAGTCGGCTATGTCGATACCCCTCGGTTATCTATCCCGACCTTAGCGGCGCGAGCTCGTCGTCATAATATTGTGCCGTTTGATCGCCAACAATTGATGGCGCTTTCTCAGCAGCAGCGCTCTGAACATGTGATTATCGTACAAGACCCTTTCACCAGTTATTATGATGCGCAAGTGGTGGAAGATTTTATCGCCCTGGTGATTAAGCTGGGTAAAAAACCGATTTTGCTGCCGTTTAAGCCCAATGGTAAAGCGCAACATATTAAGGGCTTTTTACAGCGCTTTAAGAGTACAGCAACCAGTACGGCTGGCTTTCTATCTCAAGTCGCGGATCTTAATATTGCTATGGTTGGGGTTGACCCGGCTCTGGTGCTTTGTTATCGCGATGAATACGTGGAGATTTTAGGTCAGCAACGGGGCGAGTTTGAAGTGCTTACCGCACATGAATGGTTATTACCACGATTGGCTGAGATGCCATCGCAAGCCAATGTTACTCAATCGAATATTGATCAAGGACAGGCACCACAAGCGCCTTGGTATTTATTGGCTCACTGCACCGAAAAAACTAAGTTACCTAATGCTGAAAAAGAGTGGGGGCAGATCTTCAGCCACTTTGGGGCTGAGTTGCACACCGTACCTGTAGGGTGCTGTGGTATGGCAGGTACCTTTGGTCATGAAGTCGATAAGCTACAGATGTCGAAAGACATTTATGCCTTAAGCTGGCAGCCAAGTTTGGATAAACTGCCTAAAGAACGTTGTTTGATGACCGGTTACTCTTGTCGTAGCCAAGTGAAACGCTTTGAGGAGATACAACCAAGGCATCCTATCCAAGCCTTGTTAGAGATCCTATGACCCTAGCGGCCATCTTCGGATGGCCGTTTTAACTAATCAGGAGGGGAGTTATGCGTTATTTAGAACTGAAAATTCCACCCGTGGCTCTGTTTTTAGTGGCACTGGTGATGTCTAATCGGTTAGCGTATCTATTTAGCTTTGCCGCTCTTACTCTTCCGTATACCAAGCTGATCTTTGCATTGTGCGTCATGCTATCAGGGATGGTTGGAATTTCCGCTGTTGTCCAATTTCGCAGGGCGAATACCACAGTTAACCCCACTAAACCGGATCAAGCTTCTACTGTTGTCGATTCTGGAATTTTTAACTACAGCCGTAATCCTATGTATTTAGCGTTATTACTATTGTTATTTGGCGTGGCATATTGGCAGCAAAATATAGTTAGTTTATTAGTGGTGATAGGGTTCGTAGCGTACATGAATCGGTTTCAGATACAGCCAGAAGAGCGAGTATTAGAGCGGGTGTTTGGTGAGCGTTATACCGATTATAAAGCGCGAGTTAGACGTTGGATATGATTTATAGCCTTCCTACTTGGAGCTGCAGCGGTGTTGGCTACGTTCGTTCACCCCAATCACATAGTTTGCCTATGCTCATCGGGATTCACTCACTTGCCGCCTAGCTGCAACTCCAAGTCGTTTGGATATAGCTCCACCTATATGGCGGAGCTGAGATGATCAGGCCGCTTGTGATAACTCAGCCAGAAAACGCACTTTACGATCGTTAAATCGCTGCACTAAATCATCAATATCGGCTTGGTTATAAGGCTTTAATCCACTGGCAACCATACGTTTGATGCCTTTGCCGACTAATTGGCCTTGATCTTTAAAGGTAAAATTCAAGGTCACGACGCCTCGTTTACCATCGACATCGAAGGAGGCACCGCTAAACTCAACTTCTGGATGGCTAAGATCCAAGCGCTCAAATTCCACTTCCATACTTTCATAAATCACCAATGGACGCTGGCAGTTGATCATCACTTGTTGCTGCTCCATCAGTGGCACCATAATGTGTGGAAAGTTCATGCCTGAAAATTGGACATAACTTTTAATCACATGCTCAATAAACACCGCATCGTGGGAAACTTCTCCCTCGCGTTGCATTAATAAATATTCTTTACCCGATTGATCGACCAGCGCACTCATTTGGCTGCATTGATTTTCAACATGCAGCGCAACGCCATCACTGACCATGCCGGAGAAGGTAAAGCGCATTTTTTGGCTAATACCGTTTTTTTTCAAGAGCACTGCAAACAGCAGATCGCCGGGTACGCAAAACCGCTTACTGTCTTCGTCGTGGATCGGATTGAAATCACCCGCCACTTTTTTAGCAAAATGGCTCGCTTGTTGGCGAGTAAATTGAAATTGATGTTCAGCAGATGAAAAATAAGGTTTAAGCAGCATAATCAACACTTGTTCATAAAAACTGTTGCCGATTATAGCCCCAAGAAAAGTTTTAATGGTCCAATCAGTGTTAAATTGTTCACAATTCGTTCTTTATGTCCAAGAGAATGGATTCGCTGTTCGCTTAAGTCTTCCCTATAAAACCTATAAATTCACATTTAGAAACATTTTCTTTACTTTTCGTTTTCTTGACTGATACTATATGCATAATGTTTTCATAATGAGTATTGAAAGTGAAGTTAGAACATGCAGTTAGTCTAGAGATTAAGCCTCTTACAAATAACCAAATAACGGATATTGTATTGAAAGATGGTTATTTTGTAGCAAAGAACAATGAAGTAATGAGTTTAATAAATACCATTTCATCATTTGAATGGGATACTTTTTCTGATTCATGGAATGATCTTGATTTAGATAATTATATGAGTGATCGAGGTACATACAGATACAGAAGACATGCTGTCTTCACCTGTAAAAAATATACCAAAGACATTATACAATTACATAACGTTCCCCATTATCAAAGCAGCCAATACAATGCTTTAAATGGAGATATAGAGCGTTGGTATAAACCGATAGAAAACAAAATAGTTGGATCAAACACATTTGGGTTGCTTATTGATCATGCGATGAAAATATTCAATTTATGCGAAATAAATCACTTATTAGATAACTGGCTATCATGGTACATAGAAGTTCATCAATTTCGTATTATTGCTAATGATAATATGGAGGGAAAACCAACACCGGAAGGAATTCATAAGGATGGGGTCTCATATATTTTTATGCTGCCTATATGTAAAAAAAATATAGCTGGAGGAATCTCAACAATTTATAATAATAATTTAACTCCTCTAAGTAGTATAGATATGTCTGTAGGTGATTTAGCCTATATAGATGACTCAAAAGTTTATCATGGCGTCTCTGAAATAAAGCCGATTAATAAAGATGAAGAGTCTGTTAGAGATATGTTAGTCATTACGTTTAAGAAAGTTAATTAATCGGAAAATAATCATGGAATATTTAAGCTCGTTAATTGCAGTTATTTCAATTGCTATTGTCATGGTAATTAGCCCTGGGCAGGACTTTGCAATGATTACTAGGAACTCTTTAATCTATTCTCGTCGGGCGGGAATTATTGGTGCATTTGGTATTAGTTTAGCAATCTGGCTGCATGTTACCTATTCACTCGCTGGGATTGCATTAATTATAGCACAAAGTGATACGCTTTATACAGGTATAAAATATGCTGGGGCTCTGTATTTGCTTTATTTAGGTATTAAAGGTCTTACTCATAAAAGAACCTCAACTAATAATCAAGAGCAGGTGAGTAAAGAACAAAGTATATCTGATTTTAAAGCATTTCAAGCAGGGTTTATTTCTAACGCTTTAAACCCAAAAACAACACTTTTCTTTTTAAGTATTTTTACACAAGTAGTGACACCTGAAACACCTATTTACATCCAGTTAATATATGGCGCCATTATTAGTTTTGCACATTTGATTTGGTTTGTTATTGTTGCCGTTGTTCTATCATCTAAACTAGTCACTTCTCAGATAGATAGTTTTAAATTGTGGATTGAGCGCACCATGGGAGTAATCCTTTGCGCTTTAGCTGGAAAAATAATATTAATGTAAATTTTAGAAAAATCGTCCCTCAGTTGAGGTGACGATTTTCAATACTCAGGACTTCTGGTGCGTCATCAATCCTCATTTATTTACAGTTATTACGAAACGTTGTCAATTGCAGGACTCGTACCAAAAGTAAAATTTTTCATAATATATACCTTTTAGGAAAAAGAATTTTTAGCTTATAAAACAGTACGATTTAGCTATAACCGTGATCGTGGTTGGTAAACTTGACGTAATTAAGATTAAGATCACGATCACGAATCAATCAATGGCCATGACAAGTCATCAAAAAGCTTTTTTACCTGAAAAACTTTGCTTAGTGTGTAAGCGCCCTTTTCGTTGGCGGAAAAAGTGGCAACGTTGTTGGGATGAAGTGAACTATTGCTCAGAACGGTGTCGTCGTCAGCGAGGTAAAGTATGATGAGCACTACATCCATCAACATTGTTTGGTTCAAGCGTGATTTACGTTTAAGTGATCATCCCCCCTTGTGCGCTGCATTAGATAGCGGAATACCGACGCTGTTGGTGTATTTCTTTGAGCCCATGCTGCTCAATGATCGCCATTATTCCGAGCGCCATTGGCGTTTTGTCTGGCAATCACTGCAAGATATCAATCAACGGCTCGCTCGATTTGGTCATCAGATACTGATTGCTAACGTCTCAGCTGAGCAAGGTTTGGCGACACTAGCGACACACTTTTCTATTCAAGGTCTTTATTCTCATCAGGAAGTGGGTCTTGCTAATACCTTCAAGCGTGATGTTGCCCTTCAGCATTGGTGTACGGAGCAGGGGATAAGTTGGCATCAAAGTGCTTATGGCGCCGTTCGCCGCGCGGCAACTCACCGTCAAGGTTGGGATAAGCACTGGCAAGCAATTATGCGAGCACCATTGGCAATGCCGAATTTAACCGCACAGAGGTTAATTTCTGTTTGTGCTACCGATTTAGGCTTGGATAACAGTGTACCATCAGCTTGGCGACGTAAAGAGAAAGGATTCCAAACGGGCGGTGAGATACTGGCTAAACAGACTTTAGACGATTTCTTTCAGCGCCGAGCAAAAAATTACTACTTTCAGATATCCAGCCCGTCGCTCGCCCGAGTATCTTGTTCGCGTATGTCCCCTTATCTTGCATGGGGGAATATCTCATTGCGCGAGATGTATCAAACGCTACTCAGTTATTGGAATACGACTGGGTTAAGGCGGAGCCTAATTGCGTTAGCTTCACGGTTACACTGGCATTGCCATTTCATACAGAAATTTGAATCAGAATGTGAGATGGAGTTTCGCTGCGTAAACCGTGCTTATGAGCCGCTTCTGGCGCAAGCGTGTCAGCCGGATACAGAACTATTGGAAGCTTGGAAAAGCGGCCAAACTGGCATTCCATTAGTCGATGCTTGTATGCGTTGTTTGTATCATACCGGTTATTTAAACTTTCGTATGCGCGCAATGTTAGTGAGTGTGTTGACTCATCATATGAATCAAGATTGGCGTGCTGGGGTCGGGCACTTAGCACAGCTATTTTTAGATTTTGAACCAGGCATTCATTATGCTCAATTTCAGATGCAGGCTGGGGTGACTGGGATCAATACCATTCGAATTTACAACCCAATCAAACAAGCTCAAGAGCATGACGCGCAAGGTGTGTTTATTCGTCAGTGGGTGCCTGAATTGGCAGAAGTACCACTATCTTTGCTGTTTGAACCGTGGCAAATGAGCCCTATGGAAGCCATGATGTATCAATTGCCCGCCGATAGTCGCTATTTAAACCCAGTGATTGATGTGGCAGCTTGCGCTAAGCAAGCGCGAGATAGGTTATGGGCTTGGCGCAAACGAGAGGATGTTAATCGTGAAGCTCAGCGTATTCTTGCCATTCACGCGCGGGTGAATATGAGGTAATGGGGATTTTTGTACAAAGACGGGGGCTGGGTTAGCTACATTTATTGGGGATGTTATGGGACACACACCAAAAGTATGGAAAAAGTATGATTTTTAGTCTTCTGGTGATTCGATAGCACATTTAATCATCATTTATTGCTAAGGTTCCTTCACGTTTAATGGAGGACACTACTTTGACCACCGCTCGACAACAACTGGTTTCTACGGATGTAACATCTTATTATCACTGCATTTCTCGCTGTGTTAGGCGCAGCTTTTTATGCGGAAAAGACACTTTCACTAATCGCTGTTATGAACATCGCAGAGAATGGATAGAACAAAAAATCTATTCGTTAACTAACGTCTATTGCATTGATATTTGTGCATACGCGATTATGAGTAATCACTATCACTTAGTGGTAAATATTAATCAAGACAGAGCGTTAAACCTCACACATCATCAAGTCGTTGATCGCTGGGGCCAAGTTCATAAACTCCCAGTACTCATCCAACGTTGGCAAAATAAACAACTCACTAGCCTCGCTGAACAAACACGCTGCATTGAACTAATTGAAGTTTGGCGGGCAAGGTTATCGAACTTGAGCTGGTTTATGAAAGAGCTTAATTACGACATTGCTTGTAAAGCTAACAGGGAAGATAACTGCACCGGGCACTTTTGGGAGAGCCGCTTCAAAAGCCAAGCGTTACTGGATGAAAAAGCACTGGTTGCGGCAATGGCTTATGTTGATTTAAACCCGATACGAGCGGGGATAGCTGATACCCCAGAAACCAGTGAATTTACCTCGATAAAAGCCAGAATTAATGCGCTAAGCAAAAATTTAGTGACAGCGCCTTGTTTGCATCCATTTATTGGTAACCCAACTAATGAGCTGCGAGAGGGGATCCCTTTTCGTCTGATGGATTATTTAGAGTTGGTTGACTGGACCGCTCGCCAGTATCGAGACGGCAAAGCATCCATGAGCAATAAAATGCCAAATATTTTGTCGCGATTAAGTTTCAATTCAAGGGATTGGCTAAAAATCTGCATTGGTCTAGAGAAGTCGCGCGCGACCGCTATTGGTACTCGGCCTCAGGCAGCAATAGCGAAGGTAGTTTTTAAAAAACAAAAGATGCACCTGTATCTTTTGGAGTAAGTGTTAGCTTTACTATAAAAACTCAGCATAAAAACTAGACCAGAACCTTTGCTGGAATTATGCATTCTTTTAATTCAATCAATATACGATATCTACCTACTTGTTATAACCTCGTTTTTAATTAATTTAGTTTAAATAGACCTTAAACGCTTGGAGACAGAGTTAGTTTTACTATCATTTGATAAGTTTTTAGTACTAATCCTTAGAAATGGAGTTATTTGGTGTGTGTCCTGTAAAAGATATCCTGTAAAAGATATAGTAAAAGATATACGAGAGAGATGAAGATATCTTGGAGTATGCTGATAACTACAGCTACACTGAAATCACATGAGCATATGATGTTTACTGCACAGCTATCTTCGAAATCAACAGTGGATGGTCGTGTTTTTACTGACAGTGCAAGAAATTGCGCGAGCCAAAAAGGATCTCGAGAATGTCCTCTCAAAACATGAATAGATTTGATTTTATTTTAGACAAAAAAAATGCCATGGTTTTGGTGCTTGCTACCTTTATTGGGGGCTTTATTAGTTCTCTCGTAAAATCAGGTACTGAGGCTAATATGCCGCCACGTATAGCGGGTGAAATATCGCCGCCTGCCGCGAATATTGATGCTTGGTTAGGATGGCTAGGAGTAAACTCTCATTCGCTGGATTATGTGTATCAAGGCATTACTATCCCTGGTGCGGTTATGCTTTATCACTGGCTATTTAGTTTTGCTTTTGCCTTTGTTTATATTTTCATCTCAGCAATAGCACCCAAGATAAGACTTTGGTATGGGGCAGTGTACGGAATTATAATTACATTAGTCATGCATGGTCTATTGATCCCCGCATTAGGTTTTCGACATCCAGCGTATCTTGATGGACAAGTAGGATGGTTATGGAATCTTAATGGTTATGAGTTTTGGAGTGAGATGATCGGCCATATTTGTTGGTCCGTTTCGATTGAGGTCAGCCTTATTGCTGTTTTAGCACTGCTTGGAAAACCGATCATAGGTAATTGGGCTAAGTAGGTTGTCTATAATAGCGGAGATTTTATAAGCTAATCGAATGCAAGCTGCGCTGATATAACACAGGGATTAATCTGCCGATCAATCCCTGTGTTAGTGGATTACCTGTTATTATCACATGGTTACATGATGAGTAATACTTGGCAGCAAGCCTTCAGGCATTAAAGCATTATGCACCGCTTGTTTAAGCAACTCGTTCGCTTGTTGTATGTCTGGTGCAAAGTAGCGGTCTTTATCATAAAACGATACTTTGGCGCGTAACATTTGCTTGGCCAGTTCAATGCGTTCAGAAGAGCGATGCGGCGCACGAAAATCTAATCCTTGCGCGGCTGAGAGATATTCAACCGCCAAAATCCCACGTGTATTTTCTGCCATATCGCGCAGTCTTCTGGCGGCAAAGGTTGCCATGGAGACGTGATCTTCTTGATTCGCTGAAGTGGGTAAACTGTCAATCGAGGCTGGATGGGCATAGGTTTTATTTTCACTCGCTAGTGCAGCCGCGGTGACTTGGGCAATCATAAACCCTGAGTTGACACCGCCATTATCAACCAAAAAGGGTGGTAGTTTACTCAGCGCACTATCAATTAACAGCGCCATACGTCTTTCTGACAAGCTACCAATTTCGGCTATCGCTAAGGCGAGATTATCGGCAGCCATTGCCACAGGCTCGGCATGAAAGTTACCGCCAGAGATAATATCGCCATCATCAGCAAACACCAGAGGATTATCAGATACCGCATTCGCTTCAACGCAAAGCACTTCCGCAGTTTGGCGAATTTGCTGCAAACAGGCCCCCATCACTTGTGGTTGGCAGCGTAGCGAATACGGGTCTTGCACCTTTTCGCAACCTGAATGTGAATCGCCGATTTCACTACGACTATCAAGTAAATGACGATAGGCGGCTGCCGCATCCATTTGGGTACGATGACCACGCACACGGTGTATGCGCGGGTCGAATGGTTTACGGCTACCTAACGCCGCTTCAACGGACATTGCGCCGCAGACGATTGCCGAAGCAAACAGATCTTCGGCCATAAATAAGCCTTGCAGCGCGAATGCGGTTGAGGCTTGAGTGCCATTGAGTAGCGCCAGTCCTTCTTTAGGCGCCAAAGTAATGGGTGATAGACCAGCAATGCGCAGTGCCTGAGCACCGTCAATGATCTCCCCTTGATAACGTGCCTGTCCCTCACCGAGCAATACGGTGCTCATGTGGGCGAGAGGCGCTAAGTCACCTGATGCCCCTACTGAGCCTTTTTGCGGTACGCAGGGGTAGACTTGATGATTGACTAAAGTGATTAAAGCCTCAATGACCGATAAACGTATGCCTGAGAAGCCGCGCGCTAGGCTGTTAATTTTTAACACCATCATTAAGCGCACAGTGTCATCATCCATCCATGCGCCAATGCCAGCAGCGTGGGAAAGGACAATACTTTTTTGCAGCGTTTCTAAATCTTCAGGGGCGATTTTGGTGTTAGCCAATAAGCCAAAACCAGTGTTAATCCCATACACGGTTCGGCCTTCTGTGATCACTTGCTCGACCACTTTGGTGCTTTGTTCAATCGCTGGAATCGCGCTTGGATCTAAACTCAAGCAGACAGGGGATGAGTTAATGTGGCGCAGTTGGCTCAGCGTCATCTCGCCGGGAGTAATGGTTAAGTGATGCATGGGTTATCCTTATTATTTTAATTGAGCCAACTCTGCGTTAAGCATAGGTAAATCGAGTTTTTGTTCCGCTGCGCAGCGCTTGGCGATGTCGTAGCCAGCATCAGCATGACGCATTACCCCGGTAGCAGGATCGTTATGCAGCACTCGGGCAATCCGCTCGGCTGCATCGTCACTACCATCACAGCAGATCACCATTCCGGAGTGTTGTGAAAAGCCCATACCAACGCCGCCACCATGATGAAGAGAAACCCAAGTCGCGCCGCTGGCCGTATTGAGTAGTGCATTCAATAATGGCCAATCAGAGACGGCATCAGAGCCATCAAGCATCGCTTCGGTTTCTCGATTAGGGCTTGCCACCGAACCAGAATCTAAATGATCACGGCCAATAACGATGGGCGCTTTTAGCTCGCCATTTTTGACCATTTCATTAAACGCGAGTCCCAGCCGTTGACGGTCTTTTAAACCCACCCAGCAGATACGCGCTGGTAGGCCTTGAAACTGAATGCGTTCACGAGCCATATCAAGCCAATTATGTAAGTGAGGATTGTCAGGGATGAGTTCTTTAACTTTTTGATCGGTTTTATAAATATCTTCCGGATCGCCTGATAAAGCCGCCCAGCGAAAGGGTCCGATGCCTTCACAAAATAAGGGACGAATATAAGCGGGAACGAAACCGGGGAAGTCGAACGCGTTAGCAACACCCTCTTCTAAAGCCATTTGCCGAATGTTATTCCCATAATCTAAGGTCGCCGCGCCGCGTTGTTGCAAGGTGAGCATGGCTCGTACTTGAGTGGCCATCGAGGCTTTAGCGGCTGCCGTGACTTTAGCTTCATCTTCTAAACGGCGCTGCGCGGCTTGCTCCATGCTCCAGCCTTGCGGTAAATAGCCATTGAGTGGATCATGAGCTGAAGTTTGATCGGTCACCACATCAGGCGTAATATTACGCTCAACTAACTGTGGGAAAATATCCGCGGCATTACCTAATAAACCGACCGAAACCGGCGTCTCTGATTCATAAATAATCGCTAACGCTTCACCTAAGCTAGTGGCTTTTTTATCGACATAGCCAGTGCGTAGACGATAATCAATGCGCGATTCATCGCATTCAACGGCAATCATTGAAAATCCTGCCATGGTTGCCGCGAGTGGTTGAGCGCCGCCCATACCACCGAGCCCACCGGTTAAGATCCAGCGCCCTTTGGCTTGACCATCAAAATGTTGTTTAGCAACCGAGACAAAGGTTTCGTAAGTGCCTTGGACAATGCCTTGTGAACCAATATAAATCCATGAGCCAGCGGTCATTTGCCCATACATCATCAGTCCTTGTTTATCGAGCTGATTAAAATGCTCCCAATTCGCCCAATGAGGAACTAAGTTTGAATTAGCAATCAACACTCGTGGTGCGTTTTTATGGGTTGGGAACACCGCCACTGGTTTGCCCGATTGAATTAACAGCGTTTGATCTTCTTCAAGGCGCTCTAATACCTCGACGATTTTATCGAAACATTGCCAGTTGCGCGCCGCGCGGCCAATACCACCGTATACCACTAATGCATGAGGATGTTCGGCAACCTCCGGATCTAAGTTATTCATTAACATGCGCAGTGGTGCTTCGGTCAACCAAGATTTCGCGCGCAAAGTCGTGCCGTGCGGAGCACGAATTGTACGAGTGGTATCTAAACGAGTATCGTTATTGGGTGGTTGTGACATGGTGTTGCTCCTTATTAGTCGTTCCGTTTACGGGTCAAACCCTTTTTATCATCGAGGATAGATGAATGACCCACTCAGCCTGTGTTGGGGCCGATAATGAGTGAGTCGTTTGATTGAACTTTAAATATCATCAGAAGGAGAGTCAGCACTCTGAACTTCAACCGATGATGGGGTAGCGTGTTGCTGATCTTGGTACTCAGTCATAGCACTGGCGATTTCCCAACACAGACGAGCAGCAAGTCGCGCCGTTTGATTATCGATATCATGGCTAGGGTTATATTCAGCCAGATCGGCAATCAGCAGTTTATTGATATGGTGTTGCAGTAGATGATCGAAGTAGAGATAGAAATTATCTAAACTTACGCCTTGGGCAGCAGGGGCGCTGACACCGGGGGCGGTCGCCGCTGGAAAGACATCGAGATCGATGGTTAAGTAGAGATAATCACAATCGGCGATAAATGCATCCATTTTCTCGATTAACGCAGCGTGATTGCGCTCGTTGAGGGTTTTATCATCGACATACCAAACACCAAGCTCATCGGCACGCTGGAATAGAGCGGTCGTATTGTTAGCACGGCTTACACCTAAGCAGGCGTAATGAAAATCCCAGCCGATTTGTTGACAGTGATCAGCGATTTGCATAAACGGAGTGCCAGAGCTGGGCTTGATGGATACCTTATCACTGCTAAAGGATCTGAGATCAAAGTGAGCATCAAAATTGATGATCGCGATCTTTGGAGTCTTCATGCCTTGTTTGAGTAAATGTTTGCCCAGTCCTTGAAAGCTCGCCCATGCCACTTCGTGACCACCGCCAAGCACAATCACTGGTGAGTGTTCTAAACCGTCAGCAATTAACTGCGCACAACGGAGTTGGGATTGCTCTAAATCATCATCATGGCAGTGAATATTGCCCAAATCGCATAACGAGCTGGTATGGCGCCACGCTAAATTGGCTAATGCTTGTTTAATTAAATTCGGTGCATGTTTTGCGCCGATCCGCCCTTTATTGCGCTCAACACCGGCATCACACTCAAAGCCAACCAATGCAACGCTATGGGAGGCTTGGGTTAATTCATCAAGGTGTTTTATTTGCATAACATGGTGGACTCGCTGACCAAGTTCACCATCTTCAACATCATCACGACCTTGCCACTGATAAAGATGGGAAGGGGAAACGGAATTAGTCATGACAGAGCTCTCCATCAACCATACGGGCTTGTAAAGAAGGGATACCAACTTGATAACTCAATTCGGCAGGATGATTAAGTGACCAGAAGGCCAAATCGGCATCATAGCCGACAGCAATTTGGCCACGGCTTGCCGCGACACCAAGTGCTTGTGCTGCATGAGTGGTAACCCCACGCAGCGCTTCTTGCGGGGTTAAGCCAAACAAGGTGCAAGCCATGTTCATCATTAAGGTCAGGTCGGCAAATGGTGAAGTGCCAGGATTGATATCGGTAGCAATCGCCATGGGTACTTGATAGCGGCGTAACCATTCAATGGGGGGCTTACGTGTTTCGCGTAAAAAATAAAACGCGCCGGGCAGCAAAGTCGCGACGGTCGTTGATTGTGCTAATGCTTGCACTCCAACTTCATCGAGATACTCAATGTGATCGACCGATAGTCCGTTATAGCGCGCCGTTAAAGCGCTGCCACCGAGATTGGACAGCTGTTCTGTATGGCCTTTAATCGCTAAACCATGCTCAATGGCACACTGAAACACTTGCTCAGTTTGCTTAAGATTAAAGCCTACCGATTCACAAAACACATCCACACTGCTTGCCAATTGCTGCTCTGCCACTTGTGGAATGATAGTTTGGCAGATGAAATCAACATAACTATCGGCTTTACCGGCAAACTCAGGTGGCACGGCGTGGGCGGCAAGTAGGGTGGTGGTGATTTTCACTCGGCGGTGGGCTTCCAACGCTTTCGCGGCTTTGAGCATTTTAATTTCATCATCAAGCGTCAGCCCATAGCCAGATTTGATCTCTACACTGGTGATCCCGCTGCGTAATAAACCATCTAAACGAGGCAGTGCTAACTCGGTTAATTGCTCTTGTGAGGCTTGGCGGGTCGCTTGCACCGTTGACATGATTCCGCCCCCTTGAGCGGCAATCGTCTGATAAGAGACGCCATTTAAGCGTTGTTCGAACTCATTGGCTCGTTGACCTGCATAAATAAGGTGCGTATGGCAATCAATCAGTCCCGGAGTGACTAACTGGCCTTGGCAATTGGTTCGCTGTGGATGGTCGGCGAAGGTGTTTGTGGTGATGTCGGCAATTTTTTCGTCACGGATGACAATTGAAAGCGGCTCACTGGGCTGATAGCCGATATCACCAGCTTGCATACTCACTATACGCGCATTGGTTAAGACGTGTTCCATTTCCCCTACTTAGCGAGCCAGAGGTTCGCGATGATACCGACTTCCTTGCTACTTGACGCTGCAGCGACATTGGCTACGTTCGATCATCTCAATTCAATCGCTGAGTTTTCGACTGTTTGAGGACGATTTTTCCAAACAGGTAACATTAGGTCGTTAAGGATGATTTAATGTATATACAATTAATAGGATTAACGGATGATGAATGCAATGGTTATGTTACAAAAATGTGATCAGCTCTATGGTTGTGGATAGACAATTTTCGAACTTAATTTGTACTTACTGGCCGGATGATAGAGCTGAGCGAAGCTCACTAAATGCTCACCACTCCAAGTACGACGATTAAGCAGCAAGCAAGGTTCGTTAGCTTTGAGTAGCAACGCTTCACTGATTGGTTTGTCAGCGATCAAAGCTTCGACCGTATGCTCAATCGCACTGAGTGGGCAGGCCTCGGAAAGGTATTGGTTAGGCGTAATATGAGTAAAGTCTTGTTGAAGGTAGTCAGGGGCATGCCTAGGGTTAACCCAACGAACTTCAAGTTGTAATGGTTGATCGTTCGCGTAATGTAATATTTCACTATAAAACAATGGAGTAGAGAGCATTACCCCCAATTGAGTAGCAAGAGTTTCATCGGCAATTAAAGAGTGATGAGCGCGAACTTTATTATGATAACGCTGACCTCGACTGACGATTTCCTCGGCAATATTGCGTATATCTAACAGTGGAGATTCGGCTTTTTCTGGTGCGGCGCAGACAAAGGTGCCTAACCGTGGGCGACGTTGCAAGCGGCCTTCAGACACTAAATCTCGAATCGCTTTATTGACCGTCATGCGACTGACAGAAAATTGCTCAGTTAATTCCAATTCGGTGCTGATCCGTTCACCAACTGGCCATTGGCCGGATTCGATCTGGTGAATAATGTGCTGTTTAATTTGTTGGTACAGGGGTGAAGTAGGCATACAAATCCATTACATTTATTTATCTATACAAATGATTGATGAGCGAGCTAAAAAAAGCAAGTCTATTTGTTCGTATTTAGCGCAGGGCTATACAGATAATGTTTTTTGCGATTTAAAGCCTTAGGCTTATTCGCTATAGTGTCAGCTATTTCCAGGCTAATAAGAGAGAAAAATATGCTCGCATCCTCGACCAGCATTCCTACAGAAATGACTTTCTTTTCACGATTTGAAAGCGATATTTTAACCGGAAAAAAAGTCATCACTATTCGTGATCAAAGCGAGAAGGATTATCAACCGGGTTCTATGGTTGACGTGAGTACCTTAGAAGAAGGGCGTTGGTTTTGCCGTTTAAAAATCATCAATGTTGAGCCGATCCAGTTTGATGACTTAAATGAGTTTCATGCTCAGCAAGAAAATATGACCTTAACTGAATTAAAACAGGTGATCAGCGATATCTATCCAGGGATAGAAGAGTTGTATGTGATTCATTACCAACTAGTCGAATAACGATCTTTGGTTATTTAACTGCCGTGCTAAGTTGATTTTTCTTTTAGGAAAAAAACAATGCCAACTCGTACTGAGTTGGCATTGTCGCTGATACCCTTCTTACTTAAAGTTTTCTGGGTATCGTCCGTTAACGAAACGAATATTAGTCACGTTTCCAACGAATATGACAAAACTTTTGTTCAGGATCTCGGCTTAGCAATAAACGTGCAAAAACGTCATCCAGTACGTCGTTACTCTCATTGACCAATCCTATGCAAATTTCTGCATAGCGCTCTTTATCGACGCTAAAGCCAACTTCCGCATCCCAATCATCACTAATATCAACCACTTCAGCTGCGCCGCGCTCATCGAACTGGGCAACAAAGAGCAGGACATCTGCTGGTTCAAGGTTATCTTCCGCCATTTCTAAGAAAATGTCGTAAGCGGTATCGATGGCTTCATCGTAAGAGAGTAAGTCTGTCATGCTCACGCTCGGTTCATGTATTTACGCTCAGCGGTATTGATCACAATGCGATCACCGTTAGCGATGTATTCAGGCACTTGCACCACTAGACCCGTGGCAAAACGCGCTGGTTTAGTACGAGAAGAAGCAGAAGCCCCTTTGATCGATGGATCAGTTTCTTCAATCACCATCTCTACAGAAGAAGGCAACTCAACGGCAACGGGTTTACCATCAACCAGTACCACTTGTAGACCTTGAATTTCTTCGGTGATAAACAGCAGTTCATCTTCGATATCGGCTTTTTTGAAGGTGAATTGTGAGTAATCTGCATTATCCATGAAGATATAATCATCACCGTCGACATAAGAGAAAGAAACGTTGCGTTTGTTCATCTCTACCGTATCAAGAAAATCGTCAGATTTATAACGTTCGTCGACGCGAGCACCTGTAGTTAGGTCAGTACAACGTAATTTGTAAATTTTAGAACCGCCACGGCCACCTGGAGTGGTGACTTCGATATCTTTGATTAACAATGTTTTGCCGTTAGAAATAATCGCAAAACCTTTTTTTAGTTCACTTGCCTTTGGCATGGAAAATACCCTTTGTGCTTGATTTCGGCGCATTATAACGAATGCTTTCTCAGAAAAGAAATGCTTCCTGCGCTCCTGAAAAGAAAAAGTTGTTGTGCAGTGGAAATTGTCTTGCAAGACACGGTTGGTCATGATTTGGCTATTGATTCGAACGCGCGCATAGGAGAACATAACTTTATGTTTCACTTGTTGAGTTACTTTACGACATGACCTTGTCGCCTATTGATGCCAAGCAGCCTTTTCAAATTGATTATCAACCTGCGATTAAGGAGTTGGTCTCTTTTTTGCGTGCCGGATTAGGAGAGCAGCTACATAGCGTATATCTGTATGGCAGTGTGGCACGCAAAACTGCGCGTCCCAACTTTTCAAATCTGGATGTGATTGTGGTGACTTATGGTTCAATCGAGAATACTCGTACGACGTTAATCAATACCATTCGTTGGCGTTTTCAAAAACGCTTTGCGTTTATTACTGATGTCAGTTTTAAAACCGCTGAAGTGAAAGAAGTCGCGACGTTAGACAGTTTATTTTCTTGGGGTTTTTTACTGCGCCACTGTAGTGTTTGTGTCTATGGCGATAACCTCGCAGAATGTTTTGGTGATTATGAACCAAGTTGGGAAATCGCCAAGTATTGGAATATGGATGTCGAAGATTGGCTGCTGTTTTATCGTGATAAAATAGCCAAAACCCATGATGCCGCTCAACAGGCGAACGCTCAGCAGATGATTGCTAAAAAACTGCTGCGCGCGAGTTATTCATTGGTCATGTATCAGGACAAAAATTGGTTTGATGACCCGCGTCAGTGCGGCGAGCAGTTTTTACGTTATTACCCAGAGAAACAAACTGAGGTTGATCGCTTAAAAATTTTGCTGAAAGGGCGAGTGATCCCCAAGCGTTCGGTGATTGGTTTATTAGATAGCTTTGGTCCGTGGTTAGTCAAACAGTATAAAAAAACTGAATTTAAGATTGGTTGATAGTCTGCGCATTCATTCTATTACGTTATAGAACGGTAAGTTATCAATACTTTTACTAACAACTTACCAACAGAGTCAACGTCTCTTTCTTATAATAAGCCGTATACGGTTGCTGAGATCGCAATAATCCCCATGATGACTACAAAGGTATTGCTGGTCAGTCCTCGATACTTTTCTAACGCGGGTATTTTTTGAATCGCGTATATTGGAATTATATACAAGATAAGAGCAATGATTGGACCACAGAGCACTTCTATCATTCCCAGTACCGATGGATTTAGTGTCGCGACAAGCCAAGTGGTCATCAGCATGACGATAACGGTCAACGTATTTATTGTACTGGGTTTAATGTTATAGCCTCGATGCTCAAAACCTTCACTGATTAAACGAGAACATCCTTCTTGTGCGCCAATATAAGTCCCTAAAAATGATTTAGAAATGGCGATAAAAGCGATCATCGGGGCCATGATTTCAATGACGGGCGTATCCAGATAGTTGGCTAAGTAAGAGAGAATAGTGATATTTTGTGCTTTGGCCTCGGCAAGTTGCTGTGGCGAAAGCGTGAGTACGCAACTAAGTACAAAGAACATTACGCTCGCGACCATCATCATGTGTGCGTAACCGAGAATTTGAGAACACTTTTTTTCTGCGAGTGTGTCACTATATTCTTTGCGTTTTGATTTAGCAAATGTGGAAATAATGGGAGTGTGGCTAAAGGAGAAAACCATCACTGGAATGGTGAGTAAGAGCGTTCGCCACATATCGCCGCTGGTCACGGAGTGAAGGATAAGATCTTGGTTAAATATTGCGCCATTCCAATGCGGGATAAGATATAAAGCAAGGAGCATCAATACTGAAACGAAAGGATAGACCAGAATACTCATGGTTTTTACTATCAGTTCCTCGCCATAACGAACAATCCCAATCAGTGACATCAAAAGGCAAAATGACAGAATAAAGCGTGGCGGTGGGATTATTCTTAATTGATGCAGCATAAAGCTTTCGACAGTATTGGTGATGGAAACGCCGTAGACCAGCAAAATAGGAAAAATGGAAACAAAGTACAGTAAAGTAAAAATACGACCTGCTTTTTTTCCGAAATGTTCAGACATCACTTGGGTGATATCTGCAGCAGGATTGGTCGATGATAGAACTAAACGAGCTAAACCACGGTGAGCATAAAAGGTCATCGGAAAAGCCAGTAAGCCCATTAATATCAGAGGGATCAGTCCGCCAATGCCTGCATTAATAGGAAGAAAGAGTACACCAGCCCCAATTGCAGTACCATAAAGTCCGAGCATCCAAACGGTATCAGATTTTCGCCATGTTGAAGGTGATACGGTGGTTATCGTGACATCCTGTTGTGTCGATAGCATAGTTTTCTCCAAGTTTGCGCTGTATTTATTTTTATAGTTATGAATTATTGATAACTCTGAAATTAAGAACGACGAGGCTTACCATAAATGCGCTGAGGGAGAGAAACTGTGATCTTAATAGGCTTTCGTTTTTTCTATATAAAAGCTTTATTCCCTTACAAAGGGTAATGTTAATTATTTTCTTATTCAGAATAATGAGATGGGAAATGCGTTAATTTTTGGGGCTATTATATGAACTCGGGTTATTAAAATAACCCGAGTTGCGCGGCGGTGATTTGCTCAAACTGACGGTTAATAAAAGGCAAAATCGCATCGGCAACGGGTTTGAGTTGTTTATCAATGTAATGTTGGTAATCGATAGGGCTGGATAAGTACTGCTTAGGTTCAGGGCCATTAAGTGTCATACAGTATTCAATCGTGCCTTTATTTTGATATTGTAAAGCTCTACCTAAACGCGCATTGATTTCATCTGCTAGGCGAGCGGCGCGTACTTGAGGAGGCACGTTTTTTTGGTACTCGTGCAGCTTGCGTCGCAGGCGCTTTTGGTAGGTTAGCTGCTGATCAAACTCTCCAGCTAACGTTTGCTCAACGGTCGTGCGAATATACTCATCTGGCTGCTGATCGTGAAATATCATCCAATACAGTTCAGACTGAAAACGTTGGGCAAGAGGCGTCCAATCACTGCGGGCGCTCTCTAAGCCTTTAAACACCATTTTTTCCGCACCGGGCTCACCAATCAGGCCAGCGTAGCGCTTTTTCGACCCCGTTTCTGAGCCGCGGATGGTCGGCATTAAAAACTTGCGGTAGTGAGTTTCATACTCCAGCTCTAAAAAAGAACTTAATCCGTAGGCTTGCTGAAGATGGGTTGCCCACCACTGGTTAATGTGCCAGACCAAGTCACGTCCGATTTTGTCAGCTTGTGTTTGGCTAAATGCGCCACCTAATGAAACAAAGGTTGAATCGGTATCACCATAAATGACCTGATAACCTTGCGCCTCAATTAAGGTTTTGGTCTGCTTCATGATTTCGTGGCCGCGCATGGTAATACTTGAAGCCAGACGAGTATCAAAAAACCGGCAGCCAGATGATCCAAGTACGCCATAAAAGGAGTTCATAATAATTTTGATCGCTTGCGAAAAGGCGGGCTCGTTGTTTTGCTTAGCAATATCCCGAGCGGCCCACAGTGCTTCGATCATTGCCGGCAAAAAATGGCGTTGACGATGAAACTGGCCGCCACGAAATCCAGCGACCGCTTGATGTGGTTTATTGCCGATCTCAAGTGGTAGACCTTCAATCAGCCCTAAAGGGTCAATTAAAAACGAGCGGATAATTGAGGGATAAAGGCTTTTAAAATCAAGTAGTAGGACTGAGTCATACAAGCCAGGGCGAGAGTCCATGACATAACCACCTGGACTGGCAATCCAGTTTTCGGAGTGCAGGTTGGGCGCGACATACCCAGCACGGTGTAGTTGAGGCAGATAGAGGTTTGTAAACGCGGCTACTGAGCCGCCAATTCTATCTAACTCTAATCCGGTTAATCGAGAGCGCTGAATAACAAAGTCCAATAAATGGGTATGTTGGAAAATCTTCTCGACTAAAATGCAATCTTGCAGATTGTAATGGGCGAGCTGAGGTTTATCTTGTCGGTAAAGGCGATTGATTTCTTCCATTCTATCGTGCGGCTGAGTAATGGCTTTACCTTCTCCTAACAGTTGACGGGACACGGCCTCTAAAGACCAAGAGCGAAACTGATAGGTGGCTGTTTTTAAGGTATCGATTCCATCCAGTACCACGCGTCCGGGAATGGTAATAAAACCTTGGTTCGTTTGCGCAGCTGATCGAAAATAACTGGCCTGCTTAGCTCGGCCAAGTTTGAGCTTTAATTTATGCCATTCGGCCCGCTTGTGCAGTAAGCGAAAGTCAAAATCAATCACATTCCAGCCAATGATCACGTCCGGATCAAAGCGTTGAAACCAATCGACTAAAGCATTGAGTAAGTGATATTCATCGCTGACCCATTCGATAGTGGTTTCAGCGGACTGTGGCTGGCCGACCATGATCACACGACTATCGATGGGGCTATGCAAGCCGATGGAGTAAAGTAAGCCTTTCTCTGAGCATTCAATGTCTAATGAAACCACATGGAGTTGTGGTAAATAGTTCGCTTGTCGGCATTTTGCTTGACGGACTTGGCGATAGTCGCCGTAGTGGGTTATGGCGCCGGTAAACTCAAGGCTGCCTTGAATAAATCGCTCCATTAAATAGCGATCCGCCAGTTTAATATCGGCTTCTAAAGTGATGATATTTGCTTGGTGGAGCGCTTGAGCCAGTTTGGATGCTTGATAATGGCTCGCAAAATAACAACCTGCCAGTGACTGTTGGTTAAAGTCTTTAAGCTCAAGAGGCCGAACATCAACGGTTATTTGCTGTTGTTTGGCGATGGCTTGGCAGGCTTGAATCTGCGTTTGTTCGATAAAGAACACCGCTTGTTCGCCCTCGATAATCAACTGTGTTGGCCCTTGATCTGTCGCCAGCCACAACTCAATGTGACTTTTACCGTTGATATCTTTTGCTTGGCGGGTGAGGACAAAACCTGATTCGAGAGTCACAGTCAACCTTATTGATGGCAGTATTTAGGCAGAAGATATCTTTCTTTGCTACTTGTCGTCTATCTGTAACATCAAGTCGTTTGGGGATACCTAAAAAATAGCAGAAGATAATACCATCTTCTGCTATTCGCGTCAGGACGCGTTGAGGTCGGTGTAATTTGAGGTTTTGCCGATAGTGGACCTTATCAAGTTCATGATATTTCTAAACTAAAGTGAACATTATTATAATGGGCCACTGCGATTTACTTGTCGCGCTTAGTAATAAAAATAACCAGTGACTTTTGCACTCATTTCTTCTTGTTGCCAATGCTGATAGCGAATTTCACTGCGCAGTGCCCAATGACGAGCAAGACTCCAGTTCCACGTTAAATTAATCTGGCTATGATGATCGGCAGCGCTATTCAATAAAGCTAAGTATTGCCCTTGTAGCCCTAAACGGTGCTTGTCTGCCACTTGCCAGAGGACGCCTGCTTCCATCCCCACACCGGTGGTGAAACGATAATCGGTCAGTGAACCATGATTGAATGCCAGTGAGGCTAATCCATAGCTGTGTAAGTTATTGGGGTCACCCCATGCCTGACCATAACCACCTTGCACAAACCACCGTCCTTGACGTTGTTGCTGGCTTGGCTGGCGATCAAAACCAAGTCGCATATTCCATGATGCACTAGAGAATAGATTGTGATTTGGCGCTACTGTCATGGCATCAAGCAGATACAACTTTTCTAAACGTGTGGTGTTATGTTGATCTTGACTTAATTGTAGATCCAAAAAGCTAATTTGTGCGCCAGGAATAAAGCCTTGCTGAGCATCTAATAAGTCGTGATAGGCGGCGCGCCACTCAAGATTTAACGCTGATGGTGTATGATGCCAATACTGCCCACCGATGCCGAGTCGTGCCGAACCATGCCCTTGTTCAGGAGAAAAGGTCGGTATCGGTACGGGCTCAAAAGGTGATGGGGCGTTGATTTGGCTACGCAGTCGTAATAATTGCGTCAGCCGCTGCGCCGTCGGATCGCGTTCTAAGCCTTGATCATACAATTGAAAATTGAGCCATTCATAAGCAAATTCATAAATCGTGGCTAATTCCTGATCGTTAAACTGGTTAGGGTCAGGAAACTGACCTTGTGTCGCCAGTTTTGCTGCTTGAAAAAGCTCTGGAGAGACTTGCTGTGACTGATGGATTAAACGCGTACCGAATGATTCCCGATAACGCGGGGTATCAATCAAGCCGCGTTTGGCTAAGGCGTTGACGGTATCTGATGGAATGGCTTGAAAAGGAAAATCTTCCACTAAAAAAAGATCATCGCGAGCCAATTCTAATAAAGCGAGCAGTTGATAAGAGCAGTTTTCATCCAAGAAATAGTAATCAAACTCGGCTAATTGCATTTCCCATAAATGCAGCAGCACTCGTTCGACTTCTTGCTCAGTTAAATTCAAGGGATATTCCCAAATATCACGTGACTCAATGTCATTGTATTCACGCACTTTACGATAATAAGGCATCACAGTGAATCTACCCGGATAAAAACCAAATAAACCTTTCATCGCATATAATGCAGGGTTGTCATTGCCTTCGGGTTCGGCGGCAAAATTGATCGCAAACGCGACCAGCTCTTGATGACGAGTTTGATCTTTTGCATCAATCCGGAGCAGAGTATGACCAAACATCGAAGAGGGATTATTCATAAACGCAGTAGGAAAGACCAAAGTCATCCCTGCCGGATCGATCACGGTGCGCCAATTGTCTAATTCTGGACAATTAAGCTGAGCTGTACGGCCTAATTGTGATTCTATCCATGTATAACGTGCTGGATAAGTGCAGCGAGCTTGCTCTGCTATGGCCGGATCGGAATGATAAAGTGTATCTAATGTCGCCTGTAATTCGGCTTGCGGATTAATTTTACCGTCTTGAGCAAGGAAAAATGGCGTTGAATCGATGGTACTGCGATATCCTCCCCATCGAGGCAGATAGTGACCTAATTTTAGCCAATAAGGGTGTGTGGCGAGATCCATCGTATTCAGTTCTGAACTGGCGAAGGCGGGGCGAGTTAATACTACGCTGAGTAAAAAGAACCCTAAGGAGCGCCAATGGCAGTAATGTCTAGCAGAATGTCTCATACTTATCGTGTTCTTTGGGGGGACGAAAATAAATAAAGAGTGCCCTTATCGGGCACTCTAGAGGTAGCTTATTCATCAACCTAAAACTCTGCCATTAGGCTTTTGCTTTGGTCAGGAATCAGCGATTAGATAGTGTAAGCAGCAAGGGCTTGATCTTGAGCAACTAAGGTATTTAGATTAGTAAATACTTCTTGTGAAGTCACGTTTTCAGATTGGAAAACGTTGGCAAAATTTTCTTTTGCTAGTTGATTAAACGCTGCTTTATCAGAGGCTTGAATTCCCCAAACTTCAGAAAGTGTTGCTAGTGTTTCGCCTTCGCCACGTGCGATATCACGTGCAAGGTTATCAAGGTTACCATCGATAAATAGCGCAAGTTTTTGGGCAGAATTAATGGTGCCAGTGCCATCACACCCTAGTGTACCAAAAGTGATACCGAAGGTTTGGTTACCAGAAGTACCGTTGGTGGTTGCACCAAGTACTTTAAACACTTTACCTTCCTTACCATCAAAGATCATGGTGCCGACACCACAACCAATATCAGAGTCTGCCATTACTGCGTTAGAAAAAGGGAGTGCTACAAGAGCGGCCACTGCGAATAGTTTTTTCATGTTTTTATATCCTTAAGATTATCGTTTTAATATCAAAATATCCCAAAGCGCTTTACCTATTTAAATCGAGCATGAGTGGTGACTCAGTGAGCTGATAATAAACGGTGTGTATTATGGGATTGATTGACGGGACTTATAAATATATGAAATTGACTGCATTTTCAATCGAAAGTTACGAATGACTTTCAAAAAGTGGGTATTTTGTGTGATCTTTGTTCAGTATTAAGCCTATTTATAAAATGAGAATGTCTATTTTTTAATGACCTTTATAGTGTTTGAGAATAACGTCATAGATTCTTCAATCTCATCATTATTGCTCTGCCTAATTGGATTTGGTTATGGTTGTCAATGATTGTTTGCTAAATTTAATGTTAGCGATTTATGGTGTTGAGTAGAAACGTTTTAATGAGAGCCTAATTGCCTATTAAACTGCACAGTTTGTAAAAGAAATACTTGCCAAACGTGTGCTTTCGGCACATATTCATTGGCAGCGAGCTAGCCATTTAGGTTAGACTAAGCAGCCATGCTGCATCTTTAATATGATAAAGTGCAGAGCGAATAGATAAGTGTGGAGATACAAGTTTGATCAATGTTTTCCTTGTAGATGATCACGAGCTGGTTCGCACAGGGATACGACGTATTATTGAAGACGTCCGTGGAATGAACGTAGTAGGGGAAGCGGATAGCGGTGAAGATGCAGTAAAATGGTGTCGTAGTAATAACACTGATATTGTATTAATGGATATGAATATGCCCGGTATTGGTGGATTGGAAGCCACTAAGAAGATTTTACGTTTTAATCCAGACGTAAAAATCATTGTGCTCACTATTCATACTGAGAATCCGTTCCCAACCAAAGTGATGCAAGCTGGTGCTGCTGGTTATTTGACCAAAGGTGCAGCGCCCGATGAAATGGTGAACGCTATTCGTATTGTGAATAGTGGCCAGCGATATATTTCTCCTGAAATCGCTCAGCAAATGGCATTAAGCCAGTTTTCACCCGCCTCTGAAAATCCGTTTGCTGGTCTATCAGAACGTGAGCTACAAATCATGATGATGATCACCAAAGGCCAAAAAGTAACCGATATTTCTGAGCAACTCAATCTTAGTCCAAAGACAGTCAATAGCTATCGTTATCGTTTGTTTGCCAAGCTAGATATTAACGGAGATGTTGAGTTAACTCATTTAGCCATTCGACATGGGATGCTCGATACAGAGAAGTTGTAGTGGCTGATTTTGATTCTGTTTCCTTTTTAAAAAATGTCACCCATCAGCCCGGTGTGTACCGTATGTATAACACTGAGGCTGAGGTGATTTATGTTGGTAAAGCCAAAGATCTTAAAAAGCGACTGTCTAGCTATTTTCGTAGTAAAGTTGATAGTGAAAAGACCCGAGCTTTAGTCAGTCATATCAATAAAATTGACGTCACGGTTACTCATACTGAAACCGAAGCGTTGATCCTCGAACATAACTACATCAAACAGTATTTACCCAAATATAATGTGTTGCTGCGGGATGATAAATCTTATCCTTATATCTTCATCAGTGCGCACAAGCATCCTCGTCTCTCTGCGCATCGCGGTGCAAAAAAACGCAAAGGTGAGTATTTTGGCCCTTATCCAGATTCTGGTGCGGTGCGAGAAACGTTGCACCTGATTCAAAAAATATTCCCAGTGCGGCAATGTGAAGATACCGTGTACAGCAATCGTGTTCGCCCTTGCTTAATGTATCAAATCGGTCGTTGTGCGGCTCCTTGTGTGAGTAGCCTTATTTCTGATGCAGATTATGCCGAGTTAGTGAACTGTGTACGGCTGTTCTTGCAAGGAAAAGATAAGCAAGTTTTGGAAGTGTTGGTTCGAAAAATGGAGACGGCTAGTCAGGCGTTACGTTTTGAAGATGCAGCAAAGTTTCGTGACCAAATTCAAGCGATTCGCCGTGTGCAGGAGCAGCAGTTTGTAGCAGAAGATTCACAAGATGATCTGGACGTGCTTGGTTTTGCGCAAGAGAAAGGGTTGGCCTGTATCCATATTTTGATGATCCGCCAAGGTAAAGTTTTGGGGAGTCGGAGCTTTTTTCCAAAAATCCCAGCCAATACCGAGTCGCAAGAAGTCTTCGAAAGTTTTTTAAGTCAATACTATCTTAATCATACTGATAGCCGAGTGGTTCCGAGTCGAATCATTCTTAATCAGGGGTTATTAAAAGAGACTAAACCATTACAATTGGCGTTGCGTGAATTAGCTGGGCATAACGTTCATTTTCATGTCAGTCCGACAGGGACACGTGGCCAATACTTGAAGTTATCAAATACCAATGCATTGAGCGCGATGACCAGTAAGCTTAATCACAAGATGACCATTCAGCAGCGTGTTAATGAACTTCAGCGTGTATTAGGTATAGATAATGTAACTCGTATGGAATGTTTTGATATTTCTCACACCATGGGAGAAAGTACCGTTGCCTCTTGTGTGGTGTTTAATCAAGAAGGACCACTCAAAGCGGAATATCGTCGTTATAATATCACTGGAATTACTGGTGGCGATGATTATGCAGCCATGGCTCAAGTTTTAGAGCGTCGATATGCCAAACAATTGGATGTGGATAAAATACCAGATGTAATATTTATTGATGGTGGTAAAGGTCAACTCAATCGCGCGCTACAGATCATTACTCAATGTTGGCAAGATTGGCCGAAGCGACCACAATTGATTGGTATCGCGAAAGGAATTAGTCGTAAACCTGGCCTTGAAACATTAATCACCACCGAGGGCGACGAGTTTCATTTACCTAGCGATGCGCCTGCATTGCACCTTATCCAACATATTCGTGACGAAAGCCATAATCACGCTATTACCGGACATCGTGCTAAACGAGGTAAAACTCGACGCACTAGTACGTTAGAAGGGATTGAAGGCGTGGGGCCTAAACGTCGGCAAGCTTTATTAAAATACATGGGGGGCTTGCAAGAAATTAAGCGTGCGACTGTTGAAGAAATCGCCAAGGTGCCGGGTATTAGTCACTCTTTAGCAGAAATTATTTATCAAGCATTGAAACCATAGTCAAAATGCAGCACCATTAACGCGCCATTGATCAGAGCCTACTATTATGCGTTTAAATATTCCTAACATCTTGTCGTTGTTGCGACTTTTTCTCATCCCTGTCTTCATCGTTGTTTTTTATTTGCCTTATAGTTGGTCACCCTTTGCGGCTGCCATGATTTTTTTTGTGGCTGGTTTTACCGATTGGCTAGATGGCATGTTGGCGAGAAAGCTTGGCCAAACGTCGCGTTTTGGTGCGTTTATTGATCCGGTTGCTGACAAGGTTCTTGTCGCTACTGCGCTGATTTTGATCACCGAGTATTATCATTCAATATGGATAACCATCCCCGCCGTGACCATGATTGGTCGAGAAATTATTATTTCAGCATTAAGAGAATGGATGGCTGAAATCGGTAAGCGCGCTAGTGTGGCTGTTTCTTGGATTGGTAAAGTAAAGACCGTTAGCCAAATGTTTGCATTGTGGATTTTGATCTGGCGTTACGATCAATGGATGGTTTGGTTAGGATTTATAGCTCTGTATGTCGCGACTATTTTAACGTATTGGTCTATGGCACAATACTTAGCAGCGGCGAAAAATGATTTGCTAAATGAAGAACATCATTAGAAAAGCGGGCATCGGCCCGTTTTTCTATTTTTAAACACCGCCGATCTGGATGTCGATTGGGCTTGGCTGCGATTATTTTTTAATAACGCGTTTCTTGTTGATTAATGATCGTCGCTTATTGTTCGATAAAGAGTAATCAAAAGCCGAGTAAAAATGGATTTTTGCTCGTTATGTTCTGGATAAATAGAGACTTTTTGCTAAAAAAACAAACAAAAAAACCATTTTTGAATGCAAAGTAATCAAACGATTCAAAAAGCAAAAAAATTCTATTGACTGATCGCATCGAATCCGTAGAATGCATCCCGTACTCAAGAGCAACGCGATAAAGAAGCAAGCGGTTTGAGTTTCGAAGGCGCGTTGGCAGAGTGGCCATGCAGCGGATTGCAAATCCGTGAACCTCGGTTCGACTCCGGGACGCGCCTCCATTGCGACACTAGCTCAGTTGGTAGAGCGCAACCTTGCCAAGGTTGAGGTCACGAGTTCGAACCTCGTGTGTCGCTCCAGATTATATCAGTATGGCGAAAGCGGTGCTGAGATTAAAAAATTAGTGTGCCCTGGTGGTGAAATTGGTAGACACAAGGGATTTAAAATCCCTCGACTTTCGAGTCGTGCCGGTTCAAGTCCGGCCCGGGGCACCATTTATAAAGAGCAACGTGATAACGTCACTTGCTTAATGCGACACTAGCTCAGTTGGTAGAGCGCAACCTTGCCAAGGTTGAGGTCACGAGTTCGAACCTCGTGTGTCGCTCCAAAATAAAAAAGCCCAGCCAAAAATGGTTGGGCTTTTTTTATGTTAACTGTTTTCTGTTGAAAAAGACTTACGTTTTAATAGATAGCATCATATCCAGATTTGCTGATGTCCGATTGATTGAACTATAGCCTAGGAAACCTATTCAATACTGGAGTACACAAGCAGTGACTAAGAGACCAGTAGTGAGTAGCCAATATCTTGTTTGTCTTTGATATCTTGTTTAAAAAACTGATAGCAGAATTCACGAAACCAGCGATGTTCAAGTGAGTGATGGTGTTTTGCATGCCAAAGTAAGTAATAATCGTGCTGAGGCAGCTCATAAGGCGTAGGAAAAAGGGTCACTGGGTGCCCTTGGGCATATTGAGCGGCGATATGTAATGGTAACGTAACCAAGCAGTCGGTACCAATCATGGTTTCAATGGCAAGACGAATTGAAGGTAACGTGGCAAAGATCCGACGTTTTTTTCGATAGCGTTGAAATAACGTATCAACTTGTAAGCTTTCCGTATGAAGTCCACTGACTAAAATATGCCTTGCTCGAAAGTAGTCATCAAGTGTGAGTGTTGTATTCTGCTCGATACGCTGTGACCAACGACAGACGACATACTGATCACTGGCTAATTTTTTACCATGTAAGTTTTCAGGAACAATAACAGATAATGTGGCGAGTAAATCTACTTGGCTTTCCGCTAACTCGCTGAGTGCACGATCTTGCCATAGTGTTGTATTGAGTCTAGCTCTGGGGGCTTGCTGATGAAATTCTCGGCAAAGTTGGGGCAGAATATCTGGTGAAATAAAATGATTGAGCGCGAGATTAAATGGCCGCTGAATTTTATGCACTTCACAATCGGCAGGTTGATAAAGTTGTTCCAGTTGTGTAAATACGGAGGGGAGAAGTGCCAGTAATGATTCTCCCCGTTTGGTTAATATAAATTGCTGTCCTTGCCTGATAAGTAACGGATCCTGAAACTCTTCGCGCAGTTGTTTAAGCGTTTTGCTGATAGCGGGTTGAGTAACGTTCAGTTTTTTAGCTGCATCAGTGAGATTTTTGGTCTCTAATAGGGCATATAGGGTCGGCAGCAATTTGTAGTTATGCATAGTATCCTGATTATAACTTTTTCATCATCCAAACATCACAGCCACCATGTTCAGTACCTTCGAGAGGTTTTGATAGGTGCTCAAAACCTAATCGTTCATACAATGCGATAGCTGAAGACATACTAGAAAGGGTATCAAGATAACAGTACTGAAACCCTTGAGATTTAGCAAATTCTAGACAGCGTTCGGCGATGATTCTTCCGCCGCCGTGACCCCGGCTTTTGGCTAGTAAGAACAACTTTTTTAATTCGCAAACACTCCTACTATCTTGAAATGGTGCTATTCCACCCCCTCCAACAATATCATTATCCAACAGGGCAACAAGATATAGACTATGTCTATCCTGAGTGTAGTACTTACTCATAGTTAAAACTTCTTCATCAGCAGGTCCAAAACCTTCGCCGACCGCACCAAATTCAGCACCGACTTGTTTAATAATTTGGCAAATTGAGGCATCGTGTTCTGCTTCAATGGGTAAAATTGTTAATGGCATTATCAACCTCTGGTTATAATCTTTGTGGGTCTAACCATAACGGGCAGCGTCATTTGAACAAAATCAATTTATGACAAAATCACTATAACTAAAAGTTATTTTGCAACTGCCTAACTTGATGAGTTAGCGATGAATAAACACGCAAAAAATGAAGGAAATGTGATTTCAATTTGGCTTTGACAGCGGCTTTCGTTACTATGTACAGCTTACTAAAAACCCCAAGAATCCCTTAATTCCCTCACGGGTGCCTTAAGGAAACTGCGCATCAGCAGACGAGGAAACAATGCAACATCTACAACAGATTATTGCTAACGCGACAGCAGCTATTAATGCTGCGGAGTCGTTAGTTGCACTGGATGAAGTGCGTGTTCATTATCTGGGCAAAAAGGGTGAGCTAACGGCTCAACTGCAAAGCCTAGGTAAATTACCACCAGAAGAGCGTCGTACCGCAGGTCAAGAGATCAACGTTGCCAAAGAAACCGTACAAAAAGCGATTTCACTGCGTAAAGATGCTTTACAACGCGCCGAATTAGAAGCGAAGTTGGCGGCTGAAACGATTGACGTGACTTTACCTGGTCGCCGTATTGATAATGGTGGTTTACACCCAGTCACTCGCACGATTGAACGCATCGAAAACTTTTTTGGTGAATTAGGCTTTAGCGTTGAGTCTGGCCCTGAGGTTGAAGATGCCTTCCATAACTTTGATGCGTTAAATATTGCTGCCGATCATCCGGCGCGTACCGATCACGATACCTTCTTTTTTAATCCTGATTTGATGCTGCGTACTCACACTTCTGGCGTACAGATCCGCACGATGGAAAACGGTAAACCACCGTTCCGCTTTATTGCTCCAGGTCGTGTGTATCGTAATGATTATGATCAGACTCATACGCCAATGTTCCATCAAGTCGAAGGCATGTTGGTCGATGAAAAGGTTAACTTTGCTCAACTTAAAGGCATTTTACACGATTTTCTATGCAACTTCTTTGAAGAAGAAGTTGAGGTGCGTTTCCGTCCATCTTATTTTCCTTTTACCGAGCCCTCCGCTGAAGTGGATGTGAAAGGTAAGAACGGTAAATGGTTAGAAGTCCTGGGTTGCGGTATGGTTCATCCTAATGTATTGCGCAGTGTCGGTATTGACCCTGAGCAGTACTCAGGTTTTGCCTTTGGTATGGGAGTAGAGCGTTTAACGATGTTGCGTTATGGCGTGAACGATCTACGTTCGTTTTTCGAAAACGACCTGCGTTTCCTTAAACAATTCAAGTAATCCAGAGGCTTATCACTATGAAATTTAGCGAATCTTGGCTTCGTGAGTGGGTAAACCCTGCGGTTAGCACTGACGAATTGACTCATCAAATTACTATGGCAGGGTTAGAAGTCGATGACGTTCTCCCTGTTGCTGGCGTGTTTAACGGCGTTAAAGTTGGCCAAGTGATTGAATGTGGTCAACATCCTGACGCTGATAAACTGCGTATCACTAAAGTCGATGTCGGTGAAGACGAATTACTCGATATCGTTTGTGGCGCAGCCAACTGCCGTCAAGGCTTGAAAGTCGCGGTTGCTACCGTTGGTGCTGTACTGCCTGGCGATTTCAAAATTAAGAAAGCCAAATTACGTGGCCAGCCTTCTCACGGCATGTTGTGTTCATTCTCAGAGTTAGGGATTGACATTGAATCAGACGGGATTATGGAATTAGCGCAAGATGCGCCGATTGGCTGTGATTTTCGTGAGTTTTTAGGTCTTAATGATGTCACTATCGATGTCGACCTTACGGCTAACCGTGCTGATTGTTTCAGCTTGCGTGGATTAGCGCGTGAAGTTGGCGTACTTAACCGTCTGGATATTATTGAGCCATCGGTTGCTCCTGTAGCGGCGTCAATTAACGATAGCCTAACGATTGATATCCAAGCACCTGCGGCTTGTCCGCGTTATCTTGGGCGAATTGTCAAAAACGTTAATGTGAACGCCGCCACTCCATTATGGATGCAGGAAAAGTTACGCCGTTGCGGTATTCGTTCGATCGATCCGATTGTCGACATCACTAACTATGTGATGCTAGAGCAAGGCCAGCCAATGCATGCGTTTGATTTGGCAAAGATTGAGGGCGGTATTGTGGTACGTCTTGCTGAGCAAGATGAAAAGCTAACTCTTCTCGATGGCACAGAAGCGACGCTCAATCCTGATACCTTATTGATTGCTGACCATAACAAACCACTGGCGATTGCCGGTGTATTTGGTGGTGAGCATTCTGGGGTAAGTTCAAGCACGCAAGATGTGTTATTAGAGTCGGCTTTCTTCGCGCCAGATCATATCCGCGGTCGTGCTCGTCGTTATGGATTACATACTGATTCGTCGATGCGCTTTGAACGTGGTGTAGACTACGAGTTACAGCAAGCGGCTCTTGAGCGTGCTACCCAACTATTGATTGATATTTGTGGTGGTCAAGCGGCTCCTATTGTTGCTGCACAATCTGATCAGCATCTCCCAAGTGCGAATCAAGTGACTCTACGTCGGACGACATTGGATAATTTACTTGGCCATACTATTGCCGATGCCGATGTGGTCGAAATTCTACAACGTCTTGGCATGCAAGTAGAAACCACGTCACAAGGTTGGCAAGCGACTGCACCAACTTGGCGTTTTGATATCTCTATCGAGCAAGATTTAGTTGAAGAAATCGGCCGTATTTATGGCTATGACAATATTCCTAATCAAGCTCCTCAAGCGGCATTGAATATGAATGCCCACAAAGAAGCGCGTTTACCGCTCAAGCGTGTGCGTGATTTGTTAGTGGATCGTGGTTATCACGAAGCTATTACTTATAGCTTTGTTGAACCGGAACAGCAAAAACTAGTGGTTCCGAATATAGAACCCCTCATTTTACCAAACCCAATTTCTGCCGATATGTCAGCGATGCGCCTTAGCTTAATCCAAGGCTTGCTGAATACGGTGGTGCACAACCAGAAACGTCAACAGCCGCGCGTACGCTTGTTTGAGCAAGGTTTGCGTTTTATTCCCGATCAAGCTGCTGAAAATGGTATGCGTCAAGAGCCTATGCTGGCTGGTGTGATCGCTGGTACTCGTGGTGATGAACATTGGAACATGGAAACGGCTAGCGTTGATTTCTTTGATTTAAAAGGCGATGTAGAAGCAATCCTCGATTTAACTGCGAATGGCCGAGCTTATCAGTTTACGGCAACGCAGCATCCGGCATTGCATCCTGGTCAGGCGGCTGCGATTGTGCTGGATGGTAAAGAGATCGGCGTGATTGGTACCGTTCATCCAGAACTTGAGCGTAAATTTGGTTTAAATGGTCGTACAATCGTATTTGAAATCGAATGGTCAGCGATTAATACCAAAGTGATCCCTGAAGCCGTCGCTCTATCTAAGTTCCCTGCAAATCGCCGTGATATTGCTCTGGTTGTCGATCAAAATGTTGCTTCTGGTGACATCGTTGCTACTTGTCAATCGGCGGGTGGCTCGTTATTACGCGATGCTAAACTGTTCGATGTTTACGTTGGTAAAGGTGTTGAGGAGGGTAAGAAGAGCTTAGCTATTGCGCTTATCTTACAATCGGCAGAGCGAACGCTAGAAGATGTGGATATCACTGCTGCAGTGAACAATATTGTTCAAGCGGTGGCTGAACAGTACTCTGCAACACTGCGAGACTAAATAGATAAGATACATTCAGTAAACCAAAAAGCAGATCAAGTCGATCTGCTTTTTTTAGGTCTAATTTTTAGAATTATAAAAACAACAGTATGATTTTTAAGATTATTTACAAAAATTTCAGATCGAGATCAATAAAGATAAGGTTTGTTTTTTTAGTGTTATAGTCTCTAATAG
>NZ_WXWI01000060.1:0-76754 GCF_009904895.1 Vibrio sp. V31_P5A7T61 | reverse complement strand
TCCAACAGAACGATAATGAATTGACTGTGCCGATAGTGCTAAAAGCCCTATCAATTTGGTCACTCAGTTCATTGAAACCGAAGTGCTTATTGCTAAGCATTTTGATTATCATCAACGAGTGCCCACACAGATTGATTGGTTTAAATTGTTAAAGAACGCTTCCTGGTTAACTTAGTCAACTCGGAAGAGGCAGCTATTTTAGCGAGATAAACTTTCGTGTCAAACACTTTTTTCATTTATCTTTTCAAGGTAAAAACCTTTTTAAAACAACTTACTGACTGGCTTAATAATTTAAGCTTTACCTTGTCAGCGAGGCGGCATTATAGAGATCAACATCACATTGGCAAGCACTTTTTTGAACTTTTTTGCCAATCAATAAACAAGCGTACAAAAACAAAGCAAACAGAACAAAACCAACCATATTTCGTTACATCTGATTAAACTGATTAGCGAAATTAGTCACCTTTTGCCAATTTGTGTACTCCACCTCTTTCGTAGTATCCGTTTCTCCACCAGTTAAACTCATAATAAAGCGAATCATCATCTTATCGAACAGACCATAACGCGGATAATATAAAGCACCAGCAAAAACACCGATCAAACTCGGCTTCCAAGGCGATTTTTTTAAGAAGGTTTGAATATAAACACTCCCTTCAGGAGTATCTTTACCTTGTTGTTCTTTGCGAGCCGTAAGATTAACGCAAAAAAAAGCGCACTTGTTTTGCTGTAAATAACTCTGGTTCGCTGCTATGAATGAATAAAGCTGAGGATTCAATCGACCATAACGAATGGATGCGCCAATAAGAACTTTATCGTAAGTTGATAAGTCTTCTGCAGTGTAGTGTTGTAAGTCCTGAATCTCACATTGACTACCAACAAGCTTATTAGCGATAAACTGGATGATTTTCTTAGTTTGTCCTTCACGGGACGAATATAACATCAATATTTTCACGAAATCCCCTTAGCTACGCCAAAAAGTAGGCGTGAGTAAAATAAGTAATGTGAATATCTCTAGTCGACCAAATAGCATAGATACGATCAGAATCCATTTAGCCGCATCGTTAATATCCGCAAAATGAGACGCAACCTCGCCAAGTCCTGGACCAAGATTATTTAACGTCGCGGCTACCGCAGAAAAGGCGGTTAATTCATCGATTCCAGTAAAGATTAACGCCAACATACAGACCACAAATACTAAAGCGTACGCAGAAAAAAAACCCCAAACGGCATCAACAACCCGTTGTGGTAGAGCGCTATCACCTAACTTGATCGGATAAATAGCCCTTGGGTGCACCAAACGCTTCATTTCACGTGCACCTTGTAATGTTAATAAGAACACTCGGATCACTTTCATCCCGCCGCCTGTCGAACCAGCGCAGCCACCGATAAAAGAAGAAAATAATAATAAAACCGGTAAAAAGAGCGGCCACTCAGAAAAACCCGTCGTCGTAAAGCCAGCGGTAGTGGATATAGAAACCGTTTGAAACAGCGTTTGATCAAAAGCATGGTATAGCGAGTCATAACTATGATGCTTAAGAATGACCAGAAAACAGATGATAAATAAAATCACTTGAATCAGGATAAAAGCTCGAAACTCCCTATCAGCCCAATAATATTTAGGATGAACGCCTCCTGTAGCAAAGGCGGCATAGTGAAGAGTAAAGTTACAAGCAGAAATGAGTAAGAAAATTACGGTGATCAGATTAATCGCATAACTGTCAAAGTATCCGATACTCACATCATGGGTTGAAAAACCACCAATCGCAATGGTTGAGAAACTATGACATATTGCATCAAACAGCGTCATACCAGCAAACCAATAAGCGGCCGCGCAAGCAATAGTTAGGCTTAAATAGATATACCATAAGGCTTTCGCCGTTTCTGCAATTCGGGGGGTAACTTTATTGTCTTTAACTGGGCCAGGAATTTCTGCACGATAGAGCTGCATTCCCCCAATCCCCAACACTGGTAAGATAGCCACAGCGAGAACGATGATCCCCATTCCACCAAACCATTGTAAAAACTGACGATAAAAAAGAATCGCTTTAGGCAAATCGTCAAGGCCAACAATCACCGTTGCTCCCGTGGTCGTTAAGGCAGAGAACGATTCAAAAAAGGCATCGGTTACAGACACATTTGGGTTGTCCGCTAATAAAAACGGCAGTGCTCCAGCACTACCAATAACGGTCCAGAATAAAACAACAATCAAAAATCCATCTCGTGCTTTTAACTCATGGCGATGGTGGCGATTAGGCAGCCATAGCAAGCCCCCTAAAATAAAAAGCACGAAAAAAGTAGAGACAAAAGGCACCCCAGCACCATCACCATAGATTAAGGCAACAGAAGCCGGTATCAGCATAGACACACTAAACAAAGCGAGCAATAGCCCGACGATTCGAATAATTGAACGAAATTGCATAAAAAATGACGAAGCTCTGCTTCTGACTTCCTAAGTATGTTCTATGTGAGTAACAAGAATTTTAGCACCACTCTTGTTAATAATATTTTGTGTAAAATCATTCAGGTTACCCCAAGGTAACTCCATGATAATCTGCACATTATCATGGTACTGAGCTTCAACCTGTTTGGCTTCATACTCATTCATGATCGATTGAGCTAAGGCAATAAAACTATAGTCTAACGTTAGCAATACTTTTGTGGTGATTTTTTTCTCATTTATTTGAAGCTGCTTAAGCGCTTGCTGTACCCCGCCACCGTAGGCTTTTACTAACCCTCCTGTACCAAGCAAAATGCCACCATAATAACGTGTGACGACAGCGGTAATTTCTCCAATTCCAGAACCTGATAATTGTGCAAGCATCGGCTTACCCGCCGTACCAGAAGGTTCACCATCATCACTAAAGCCCCATAACGTTGAGTTTTCAGGCCGTCCTGCGATAAATGCTGAGCAATGATGTCGCGCATCGGGATGCTGTTGCTTAATAGAAGCAATAAATGCCTTAGCTTCTTCAACTCCAGAGGTATGAGTAAGATAAGTAAGAAAGCGGCTTTTTTTTATCTCTTCCTCAAACAAGCAGGCCTCTGCTGGAATAGGATAAGACTGAACGTTCATAACTCAATAGTCGATCGTAAAAAGGTGACTTAGTGTATCACGAACGTAACAAAAGTCGGCTCGGATTGGTAACAAGCGCACAATGTTAAACACTTGTTTAAAAAATGTATTGAAATTAATCTATCTCCCGTTCAAACTGAAAAAACTGGTCAAACCAGAACATTAATACCACAACACTCTCACACGCAATCGCCGGATTGTATGTCACGGAGATAGACAATGATTTACCAAGCCAAAACCCTACAGGTAAAGGAATTGCAAGATGGTATCGTAGAGCTGAACTTTTGCTCTCCTGAATCCGTCAATAAACTTGATCTAGCAACCCTTACCGCACTTAATGAAGCTCTAGATGCTTTACACCAGCACTCTGGATTAAAAGGACTGATCCTGACTTCAAATAAACCTGCTTTTATCGTCGGTGCTGATATTACTGAGTTTTTAGGTTTATTTGCGATGCCTGATGCTGAGCTTGATCAGTGGTTAGTGTTTGCTAACACTATCTTTAACAAATTAGAAGACCTACCAGTCCCAACCTTATCTGCCTTAACAGGTTTCACTTTAGGTGGTGGCTGTGAGTGTGTACTTGCTACTGACTTTAGAATCGGCGATAAGACAACCAGTATTGGACTACCAGAAACTAAGCTCGGGATCATGCCCGGATTTGGTGGAACCGTCCGTCTACCTCGCTTAATTGGCGCCGATAGCGCAATGGAAATCATCACTCAAGGTAAAGCCTGCCGAGCTGAGGAAGCGCTTAAGTTAGGCTTACTTGATGCGATTGTCGACAGCGATAAGCTACTTGAATCCGCACTCAATACCATCACTCAAGCGATTAATGAGAAAATTGACTGGGTAGGACGACGCCAACAAAAAACGTCACCGTTAACCTTAAGCAAAATGGAAAGCATGATGAGCTTTACCATGGCAAAAGGTGTTGTTGCTCAAGTCGCTGGTAAACATTATCCCGCGCCAATGACCGCAGTAGTCACCATTGAACAAGCCGCGCGTAGCTCACGCGATGAAGCACTGGATATTGAACGTCAGCACTTCATCAAATTGGCGAAATCAACCGAAGCTCAAGCGTTAGTGGGTCTCTTTTTAAATGATCAACACATTAAAGGATTAGCGAAACAATCGGCTAAATCAGCCAGCCAAGACACCCAACGTGCAGCTGTATTGGGTGCCGGCATTATGGGAGGCGGTATCGCTTACCAATCTGCCAGTAAAGGTGTGCCAGTCTTGATGAAAGATATCGCTCAGCCTTCACTCGACCTAGGCATGACCGAGGCTTCTAAACTACTCAATAAGCAACTAGAACGCGGTAAAATTGATGGCTTAAAAATGGCGGGCATTCTTGCTTCCATCACCCCAAGCTTACATTATGCGGGTATAGAACAGGCCGATGTGATTGTTGAAGCAGTAGTCGAAAATCCTAAAGTTAAAGCAGCGGTATTGAGTGAAGTTGAAAGCCAAGTTTCGGATAACACGATCATTACGTCCAATACGTCAACTATTCCGATTAATTTGCTCGCCAAATCACTGAAACGCCCAGAAAACTTCTGTGGTATGCACTTTTTTAATCCTGTGCATCGTATGCCATTAGTTGAGATCATTCGTGGCGAGAAAACCTCTGACGATACCATTAATCGCGTTGTCGCTTATGCGGCCAAAATGGGTAAATCGCCAATTGTCGTTAATGATTGTCCGGGCTTTTTCGTTAACCGTGTTCTGTTCCCTTACTTCGGTGGTTTCAGCTTGCTATTACGTGATGGTGCTGATTTCACCCAAATCGATAAAGTTATGGAACGTCAGTTTGGCTGGCCAATGGGACCCGCGTATTTACTCGACGTGGTTGGTCTTGATACCGCCCATCACGCACAAGCGGTCATGGCAGAAGGTTTTCCTGAACGAATGGGTAAACAAGGCCGCGATGCGATCGATGTTCTTTATGAAGCCAATAAATATGGCCAAAAAAATGGTCATGGCTTCTATCGCTATTCGATAGATAAAAAAGGCAAACCGAAGAAAAACTTCTCGGATGAAATTTTACCTCTTCTTGCTGACGTCTGTGCCAACCCACAGCCTTTTGAAGCTCAAACGATCATTGAACGAATGATGATTCCGATGATCAACGAAGTCGTGCTATGTCTAGAAGAGGGAATTATTGCTTCTCCTCAAGAAGCCGATATGGCCTTGGTCTACGGTTTAGGATTCCCTCCATTCCGTGGTGGGGTTTTCCGCTACCTCGATACCATCGGTTTAGAGCAATACATTGCGATGGCCAGACAGCATCAGCATTTAGGCGCGATGTATCACCTACCACAACTGTTACTGGATATGGCAGAAAAAGGGCAGCGCTTTTACCCCATCCCTGCTCCGGCTTCTTTATAAACAGTGATTTGGAAAAGGAATAACAAAATGAATACTGTAGTGATTGTTGATTGCCTTCGTACGCCAATGGGACGTTCGAAAGGCGGAGCATTTCGCCACCAGCGCGCTGAAGATCTCTCGGCTCATCTGATGAAGGGAATATTGGCTCGCAACCCACAAGTCAATCCGCAAGAGATCGAAGACATTTATTGGGGCTGTGTACAACAAACCTTAGAACAAGGGTTTAATGTCGCTCGTAATGCCGCCTTACTTGCTGGCCTACCGATAGATATTGGCGCGGTTACCGTCAACCGTTTATGCGGTTCATCGATGCAAGCTTTACACGACGCAGCACGAGCAATTATGGTTGGTGATGCGGAGATCTGTTTGGTTGGTGGTGTTGAGCATATGGGTCATGTACCGATGAATCATGGTGTTGACTTCCACCCTGGTTTATCAAAGAACGTAGCCAAAGCCGCCGGTATGATGGGCTTAACCGCAGAAATGCTTGGCAAGCTGCATGGCATAAGCCGTGAGCAACAAGATGCTTTCGCGGCTCGTTCTCATCAACGCGCTCAAGCCGCAACCGTCGAAGGCCGTTTTAAAAATGAGATTTTACCAACCGAAGGTCATAGCGCAGATGGAACCTTATTTACGCTAGATTATGATGAAGTCATCCGCCCAGAAACGACGGTTGAAGGTTTAGCAGAACTGCGTCCAGTTTTTGATCCCGCCAATGGAACTGTGACTGCTGGCTCTTCATCTGCTCTTTCTGATGGCGCATCGGCTATGCTGATCATGAGTGAAGCCAAAGCTAAAGCTTTAGGACTGACCATTCGCGCTAAAGTAAAATCAATGGCGATTGCCGGTTGCGACCCATCGATTATGGGTTATGGACCAGTACCCGCGACCAAAAAAGCGCTGCAACGCGCTGGGCTAACAATGGCTGATATCGATCTCGTCGAGTTAAATGAAGCCTTTGCCGCTCAATCTCTGCCTTGTGCAAAAGATCTTGGTTTGATGGATTTAGTCGATGAGAAAGTCAACTTAAACGGTGGTGCGATTGCTTTAGGCCATCCTTTAGGCTGTTCAGGAACCCGTATTTCGACGACATTGATCAACCTCATGGAAGAGAAAGATGCTAAATATGGTCTGGCTACGATGTGTATTGGCCTAGGTCAAGGTATAGCAACGATTTTTGAACGTCCATAACACGTTGATTTATGTTTGAAGAGCCAGTTTAATCACTGGCTCTTCTTTTTTAAGCGTCAGTTTTTAACCAATCGCGATGTAACTGCTCACTATCACCTAAATAATCTACCATCCATTCAATTAATTGATGGTTCTCATCTTTACGCCACACTAAGCAACATTGACTTAATGGCTTATTATCAGGGAGATCTTTAGCAATTAACTGACCAGAAGACAGCAAAGGTTGAGCCATATGACTGGGCATAAAACCTACCCCTAATCCTTTTTTTAAACACTCCTTCGCACTATACCAATTGGGTAGTAAAAGACGTCGCTGCTTTGGATAATGCCCTGTATGACGCTTAGGTAATAGACTGGAAGTATCATCCAAACAAATCGCAGGATATTGGCTCACCAGTTCTTCAGTTAACATATCGACATCTGCACAAGGATGATCTGGGGATAGCACGAACACCCAATCTAATAATCCCATATCGCGCACTTCAAAATCCCCACCAACAGGTATTGCGGAGGTCGCCCCAATCACAATATCTGCCCGGCCTTGAGAAATCGCCTCCCACGATCCATTAAACACTTCCATATTGATTTGTAGCTCGGCAAATTCAAACGTTTGATAAAAGTTCTCAACCATAGGTTTGATGCAATCAAGCTTGACGACATTATCTAGCGTCAATTTAAGGGTTTTTTGCCATCCGTGTGCTGCTCTTCTGGTTTGAGATTTAATCTCTTCCATTTGCCGCAACAAATGGCGAGCTTCGACCATAAAAAGCTCACCAGCACTGGTTAATTCCACTTTTCGCGGTAAACGACGAAATAAAATCACCCCCAACTCCGTTTCGACTTGACGAACCCCATAGCTGATCGCCGAGGGAACTTTATGCAAGACCTCTGCTGCCGCAGTAAAACTGCCTAATCTGGCAACGGTATCAAGCATTTCCAGAGATGATTTAGAGAACATAGCCAACCCACCAATCAATTTTTTTGAACGATAACCAATAAATTTCGCGTTTCATTTAATACAAAATAATCAATACAATAAATAACCATAGAGAACATAGCTATCAATAGCAAACAACAAGAAAAAATGAATTAATTTTTTTGATAGGAATAAAAATGAAAGTCTCACCTTTACAACTGTTTTACTTATCAGCGCTATCGATGCTCGGCTTTATTGCTACCGATATGTATTTACCTGCCTTTAAAATCATGGAACATGATTTTGCGACAGGTCCAGAGCAGATCGCGCTGTCTTTGACGGTATTTTTAATGGGGATGGCGATCGGTCAACTTTTATGGGGCTTAGCCTCCGATAAGTTTGGACATCGTAATACCTTAATTGTCGGACTGGTGATTTTTACCATTGCTTCTTGCGGCTTAGCTTATAGCGAAGAAGTATGGCAATTGCTGAGTTTACGTTTTGTCCAAGCGATTGGGGTTTGTGCACCAGCGGTTATTTGGCAAGCGATGGTGATTAAGCGTTACCCGAGTCAAGTTAGCCAACAACTTTTTGCAACGATAATGCCACTAGTCGCATTATCCCCTGCGCTAGCACCACAATTGGGAGTGCTGCTCGCCAATACCTTCGGCTGGCATAGTATTTTCTTTACGCTCACTCTGATGGGGATTGCTCTGGTCATCTGTACGGGTTTACAAGACAACGTCAAAGGTGATCCGAAAACAACATCGATTGCCGAAGATATCAAATATCTTTTCCAAAGTCGGGCTTATATCGGTAATGTGATGATGTTTGCTTGTGCTTCTGCGGCTTTTTTTGCCTATCTAACCGGAATGCCAGAAATCATGGCACAGCTAGGTTATGAAGCCAAAGACATTGGGATGAGCTTTATCCCACAAACTATCGCGTTCATGGTTGGGGGTTATATTGGTAAAAAATCGGTCAACAAATATGGGGATGAGAAAGTCCTTAAGCAACTACTCGCCCTATTTACCTTATCATCGGTACTGATATTTGTTGCATCGCAGTGGACACTCACCTCTATTTGGCCAATCTTAGCGCCTTTCTGTTTGATCGCTGTAGCGAATGGTGCACTTTACCCAATAGTAGTTAATCGTGCACTATCGAGCGCAAAACATAGCCCAGCTACTGCCGCGGGTATGCAAAATAGCCTGCAAATTTGTGCCGCAAGTTTAGCTAGCGCTTTAGTCGCTACATTAGCAAGTCAAGCTCAAGTGGTTACTGGCGTCGCAATTATTATTTGTATGTTTGGTCTTTGGGTCGGATACATCATTGCTAACCGACACTTAAGCCAACAGTTTACCACACCGGATAACTCTCGCGTTGTGCGCGATAAATAGCGACGTAAACGAAGTGCAAAAACACCATCGCCCGCATGATGCGGGCGATGGTGTTTAGAACGCGGTTTATTTTTTCACAGGCCGTGACCACCCAGAAATTTTCTTTTCTTTAGCGCGAGTAATCACTAACTCACCAGCGGCCACAGGCTTAGTCAGCGTGGTTCCCGCACCAACCGTTGCCCCATCCGCTATCGTAACCGGTGCAATCAATTGGCTATCTGAACCGATAAATACGTCATTGCCAATAATCGTTTTATGTTTATTAGCCCCATCGTAATTACAAGTAATTACCCCTGCCCCAATATTAACCCGCTGCCCAACCTCGGCATCCCCTAGGTAAGTAAGATGATTGGCCTTTGAGCCTTCACCCAAGCGAGCATTTTTCATCTCGACAAAGTTACCGACATGGGCATCATCACGCAGTTCAGCGCCGGGGCGTAAACGACTGAATGGACCGACGGTACAATCTTCACCGACCGTTGCCCCTTCAATAATGCTATAGGGACGAATTACTGTATTATCATCAATCTCACAATCAATAAGGATTGAACCGGCACCAATCACAACGTTATTGCCTATCGATACCTGACCTTCGATCACGACATTAACATCAATTTCGACATCAACCCCACATTGCAACTCACCGCGCAGATCAAATCGTGCAGGATCGCGCAACATCACGCCTTGCTCAAGCAACTTATTAGCTTGGCGAGCTTGGAAAGCACGCTCTAAACGAGCAAGTTGAATGCGATCATTGACACCTTCCACTTCAATTGAACTGACTGGATGCACCGCTTCAACCGCACGCCCTTCATCATGAGCAGCGGCAATCACATCCGTTAAATAATACTCACCCTGAGCGTTATTCTTATTAAGCCCTTTTAACCAGCGTTTTAAATCTCCACCGGTGGCAACCATAACACCCGTGTTGATCTCTTTAATTTGTTTTTGCTCTTCGCTGGCATCTTTCTGTTCAACAATCGCCACCACTGGGCCATTCTTACGGACAATACGTCCATAGCCCGTTGGGTTATCGAGAACCACCGTCAACAGCGCAATACCACCTGTTGGTTGAGCTTCAAGTAAGCTTTCTATGGTTTGTTCCGAGATCAACGGAACATCGCCATACAAAACTAAGATTTTTTCATCGTCTCTAAACTGATCCGACGCCTGATCCACCGCGTGTCCAGTGCCGAGTTGCTCTGCTTGCAAAACCCAGTTAACGGGCTCATCGGCCAGAACGTGTTGCATTTGCTCTCCACCATGCCCATAAACCAAATGGATATTGTGTGCTCCAAGATTATGGCAGGTGCTAATCACATGTTTGACCATGGGTTTTCCTGCCAAAGTGTGCAGCACTTTAGGAATATGGGAGTGCATACGGGTGCCTTTGCCTGCAGCAAGGATCACAGCGCTAAATTTCATCGGATACCTATGACGTTATATAAAATATGGCTCGCATTTTAGCGGGTAACACGAGACGTGTTAATTTTCTAGTGCAAGTTTTTGATAAAAAACCAACAAAAAGGCGACCAGAAGGTCGCCTTTTATGATTACGTACTGAAAAGAGATCAGCGACGCTTTCTTATTAGATCAATGACTCGTAACTGAGCAATCGCTTTAGCCAGTTCACTCGATGCCTGCGCAAAGTTCACATCACCATGATTGTCATTTAGCAACTCTTCTGCTGAGCGTTTCGCTTCAGCCGCTTTTGCTTCATCAAGCTCTTCAGCACGAATCGCAGTATCTGCTAAAATCGTTACATCATTCGGTTGAACTTCGAGTATGCCACCAGAAAGGTAAATAATTTCTTCTTTACCTTTTATGGTTACAATACGCACCATCCCCGGTCTGATGTAAGTCAGTAAAGGGACGTGTCCTGCTAAAACGCCTAAATCTCCGCTTTCACCCGAGACTTGAATAGACCGCGCCCAACCGGAAAAAATCCGCTTTTCAGCACTGACTACATCTAAGTTAAAGGTTACTGATGCTGTCATAAAGCCTCCTTGGAGATTTGAGCGTTATAGCTTCTTGGCATTCTCAAGTGCATCGTCAATCGTACCGCAGTACATGAACGCTTGCTCTGGAATGTCATCATAATCGCCAGCTAATAAACCTTTAAAGCCACGCAACGTCTCTTTCAGCGATACGTAAACACCTGGGTCACCAGTAAAGACTTCCGCTACGTGATAAGGCTGAGTTAAGAAACGCTCAATCTTACGCGCGCGAGCAACCACTTGCTTATCAGATTCAGACAACTCGTCCATACCCAAAATCGCAATGATATCTTTAAGTTCTTTATAGCGCTGTAGCGTTGACTGAACACCACGAGCGACATCGTAATGCTCTTGGCCAACCACCAATGGATCCAACTGACGAGACGTTGAATCAAGCGGGTCAATCGCAGGGTAAAGACCCATTGCCGCGATGTTACGGTTAAGTACTACCGTTGCATCCAAGTGAGCAAACGTCGTCGCTGGTGACGGGTCAGTTAAGTCATCCGCAGGTACATAAACCGCTTGTACTGAAGTGATAGAACCCGTCTTCGTTGATGTGATACGCTCTTGCAGTACACCCATCTCTTCAGCAAGCGTTGGTTGATAACCTACCGCAGAAGGCATACGACCAAGCAGTGCCGATACCTCTGTTCCCGCAAGGGTATAACGATAAATGTTATCGATAAACAGCAATACGTCACGGCCTTCATCACGGAATTTCTCCGCCATGGTCAAGCCAGTCAAAGCAACACGTAGACGGTTACCTGGTGGCTCGTTCATCTGGCCATAAACCATCGCTACTTTTGATTCTTCTGGCTTTTCGATGTTAACAACACCCGCTTCCTGCATTTCGTGGTAGAAGTCGTTACCCTCACGAGTACGCTCTCCCACCCCAGCAAATACAGAAAGGCCTGAGTGTTGTAGTGCGATGTTATTGATAAGCTCCATCATGTTAACGGTCTTACCTACACCAGCACCACCAAAGAGACCGATTTTACCGCCTTTAGCAAACGGACAAATCAAATCAATTACTTTTACACCAGTTTCAAGTAGCTCTGTCGAGTTAGATTGCTCTTCATAGCTTGGCGCTAAACGGTGAATAGAGTAAGTCTCTTCTGCACCAATTTCTCCGCGCTCGTCAATCGCATCACCGAGTACGTTCATGATACGACCAAGGGTTTTAACCCCTACTGGTACTGATATTGGACCGCCAGTATTTTCAACTGTCATTCCACGACGTAAACCATCTGAGCTGCCCATTACAATACAGCGAATGATACCACCGCCTAACTGTTGTTGAACCTCAAGAACAAGACGCTCTTTTGAGTCTTGAACGTTAAGTGCATCATAAACGCTAGGCACTGAGCTCTGTGGAAACTCTACGTCGACTACCGCACCGATGATCTGTACGATCTTACCTGTAGCCATCGTTAATCCTCTAGTCTGTTAATTACCTTTGTTAAACCGCTGCTGCGCCGCTAACAATCTCTGACAATTCTTGGGTGATGGCTGCTTGGCGAGCCTTGTTATACACCAGTTGTAAATCATCAATCAGATTACCTGCGTTATCCGATGCTGCTCTCATCGCAACCATTCGGGCAGACATTTCACACGCCAAGTTTTCCACTACGGATTGATATACTTGTGATTCTACATGTCGAGTCATCAAGGTATTCAGTAGTTTGTTCTGATCAGACTCAAACATGTAACTCCAAGCATGCTTGCGATCTAAATCATCTTCTTGTGCTTTTGGCAAAGGTAATAATTGTTCTGTCTTTGGCTGTTGAGTCATCGAGTTAACAAACTCGTTGTACACAAGAAACAAACGATCGATTTCACCTTCTTTGTACTTGGTCAACATAACACTGATAGTACCGATCAAATCATCTAATTGTGGCTCATCACCAATACCGGTTTTCTGAGCGACAATTTTTGCCCCTATGCCTCGGAAATAAGAACTACCTTTACTTCCAATCATCGCGATTTCAATCGCACTGCCACGGCTAGAATATTCATTCATATGCGCGATAGCTTTTTTAAACATATTAATGTTTAAACCACCACACAAACCGCGATCGGTGGATACGACGATATACCCAACACGTTTAGCTTCACGTTCCTCTAAGTAAGGATGTTTAAACTCCAAAGTACCGTTTGCTAAATGACCAATGACTTTACGAATTGTTTTTGAATATGGACGAGGCCCTTCCATCGCATCTTGAGTTCGACGCATTTTAGAAGCCGCAACCATTTCCATTGCTTTAGTAATTTTTTGAGTGCTTTTGACACTCCCAATCTTACTGCGAATCTCTTTTGTATTGGCCATCGTTACTCTCCGTTAATTACAATGTGGCTTGTAATTACCAAGTCTGAGTTGCTTTAAAATCTTCCACTAACTTTTTCAACTTAGCTTCAATTTCATCGTTGTAAGCACCCGTCTTGTCAATTTCCGTTTTTAAATCGGCATATTGAGAATGAGCATACGACAGTAGTGCCGATTCAAAATCCAACACTTTATTCAATTCGACATCGCTTAAGTAACCGCGCTCAGCAGCAAAAATAACCAACGCCTGATCAAAAACTGACATTGGTGCATATTGCTTTTGCTTCATCAATTCAGTCACTTTTTGACCATGGTTCAGCTGACGTTTCGTCGCCTCATCCAGATCAGAAGCAAACTGAGCAAATGCTGCAAGTTCACGATAAGCCGCTAGAGCAGTACGGATACCACCAGAGAGCTTTTTGATGATTTTTGTCTGTGCAGCACCACCTACCCGAGAAACAGAGATACCTGGATCAACCGCAGGACGAACCCCAGCATTAAATAACTCAGTTTGTAGGAAGATCTGACCATCGGTAATCGAAATTACGTTGGTTGGTACGAAAGCAGAAACGTCACCGGCTTGGGTTTCAATGATCGGTAATGCCGTTAAAGAACCGGTTTTACCTTTCACTTCACCGTTAGTGAAACGTTCTACATACACTTCACTCACACGAGCCGCACGCTCTAAGAGACGAGAGTGGAGGTAAAAAACGTCACCAGGGAAAGCTTCACGACCCGGTGGACGACGCAACAATAGCGAGATTTGACGATACGCCACCGCTTGCTTTGATAAATCATCATAAACAATCAGTGCATCTTCACCACGGTCACGGAAGTATTCACCCATGGCACAGCCAGAATAAGGCGCTAGATATTGTAGTGCTGCTGATTCAGAAGCAGAAGCAACCACAACGATGGTGTTTTTCAATGCACCATGCTCTTCCAGTTTACGTACAACGTTAGCAATGGTTGACGCTTTTTGGCCAATCGCTACGTAGATAGAATAGATACCTGAATCTTTCTGGTTAATGATCGCATCAATCGCCAAAGCGGTTTTACCCGTCTGACGGTCACCGATAATCAGCTCACGCTGACCTCGACCGATAGGAATCATCGCATCAACAGATTTATAACCCGTTTGTACAGGCTGATCGACCGATTTACGATCAATAACCCCAGGGGCAATCACTTCTACTGGAGAAGTTAATTTTGCGTCAATCGGACCTTTACCATCAATTGGCACACCTAATGTGTTCACCACTCGACCCAAAAGCTCAGGGCCCACTGGGACTTCAAGAATACGCCCAGTACTGGTCACTTTCATACCCTCACTGAGATCAGTGTAAGGGCCCATGACAACAGCACCTACCGAATCACGTTCGAGGTTAAGTGCGAGAGCAAAATTGCCGCCCGGCAGTTCAATCATTTCACCTTGCATCACGTCCGCTAGGCCGTGAATACGGATGATACCATCGCTTACTGATACGATAGTACCTTCATTACGAGCATCAGAAATAACGTTGAAACCTTCAATTCGCTTTCTGATGATTTCGCTGATTTCCGTGGAATTAAGTTGCATTGCTCCAATTCCCCTAATTAAGACTTCATCACGTCTTTCAGACGATTAATACGACCCAGTAACGAGCTATCAAGGATATTATCCTCTACTCGAATAACGGCTCCGCCAATAAGATTGCTGTCAATTTGGCAATTCAGCTTTACTTTACAGTCATAGCGTTTTTCTAAGTTACTGGTTAAAGTTTCAACCTGTTCATCGCTTAACTGATAAGAGCTCACTACCTCAACTTCCTTAGTACCAGAAGATTCAGTAGCTAACTTTTGAAACTGCTGACATATATCACCGAGCGCCGCTATGCGACGATTTTCCATCAACACCAATAAAAAATTCAGCATGGGTTGATCAAACTGCTCACCCGCTACATCAGCATACACCTGCAACAATTGTTGTGATTGTAAACTAAAAGCGGCCGATGATAATTCAGGCACCAACGACATTGTTTTTGCCAATTTAAGCATAGCTGACCACTGTTCAACCATACTGTGTTCACTGGCGTAACTGAATGCAGCCTTAGCGTATGGACGAGCAATCGTTGTCAAATCCGACATACAAATGCACTCCTTTATAGCTTCGCAGAAATACTATCAAGTATGTCTTGGTTAGCTGCCTTATCGACAGTTCGTTGAACAATCTTCTCAGCAGCAAGTAAAGCAAGAGTAGACACTTCTTTTTGCAGCTCATTACGAGCACGCAAAATTTGCGCTTCTAGTTCTGCTTGGCCTTGAGCCAAGATATGCTCACGCTCGTGCGCTGCCTCTTGACGAGCTTCGTCTAAAATTTGAGCTTTGCGTTTATTTGCCTGCTCAATAATGACTAGCGCTTCTTTTTTAGCAATTTTAAGCTGGTCTGCAGCATTGCTTTTAGCCAGATTAAGGGCTTTATCAGCACGCTCAGCAGAAGCTAAACCGTCAGCGATCGTTTTCTGACGCTCTTCTATGGCACTCATCAAAGGAGGCCATACATACTTCATGCAGAACCAAACAAAGAGTAAAAACGCTATAGTTTGGCCCAACAGAGTTGCATTGATATTCACACTAACTCTCCTTTATTTTGCTTCTGTTTACCCAATCATCTGTGCGTTTGGGTGACACAAAAAGGACTAGTTATGCAAACAACATGTACATAGAGATACCAACACCAATCATAGGTACCGCATCAAGCAGACCAGCAATAATAAACATGTTAGTTTGTAGTACAGGGGCCATCTCTGGTTGACGAGCAACCGATTCAAGGAATTTACCACCGAGGATAGCAAAACCAATACCGGTAGCTAAAGCACACATGCCTAGTAGTAGAGCAACAACGAAATAAGTTTCCATAATAAAAGTCTCCAGTTTTCTTGGGTTGTTTAAATTAAGAGTTTAATGAGAGTCATTACTTGCCATGCTGAGATAAACTATCGTCAACATCATAAAAATAAAGGCTTGCAGAGTAATAACCAAAATATGGAAGATGGCCCAAATGACATGCGCGACAACGCCTAAGCCACCAAGTACGAAACCAGCACCGTAAGTGATTGCGATCAAAACAAAGATCAGCTCACCTGCGTACATGTTACCGTACAGACGTAGCGAAAGGGATACCGGTTTTGCCAAAAAAGACACCGTCTCAAGAACTAAGTTGAAAGGAATCAACGCCCAATGGTTAATTGGATGTAGGGTAAATGCCTTAACAAACCCCTTAAATCCTTGGTATTTGATGTAGTAAGCAATTACCAATATCATGACCCCAATAGCCATCGCCAAGGTTATATTCAAGTTAACCGTAGGGAGAACTTTAAAATAATCAACACCTGCCAATGTCATTGCTGTAGGGACATAATCCACTGGTATTAAATCCATCAAATTCATCAGGAATATCCAGACGAAAATGGTTAATGCCAATGGTGCGACCAACTTATCCTTGCCATGAAAAGTTCCTTTGACTAAGCCGTCAACTTGCTCAATGAGCATTTCAACAAAGCATTGCCATTTACCAGGAACTCCCGTGGTTGCATTTTTCCCAACACGATAAAACAACCACAAAAACAGCACGCCTAGACCCACTGAAACCAATAATGCATCCCAGTTTAACGTCCAAAACCCAGCATCCGCACAGCCATAGTTTGTGGTGATGTTGCCATCAACCAAACAAACTTGAGCGCTTGTGAGGTGGTGCTGAATATATTCCTTCGGAGTATCAGCCATGGTGGTTCCCATTTTTTGCGGTAAGTAGTAAAGGTGCAAACCAGAAGACCAATATTGTCAGTTTATAACCTGACATCATGGCACCAGGGTGATGCACATCAGTGAGATTAAAAATCAGCACAAACATGATTACGGTTAACACCAGCTTTAAAGCCCACCCCATCATAATAAACCCGAGCATAACCGTACCGTCAGCATCTGGTTTTGGGAGAAAGGCAAACAGTGTATAGACATAGTTACCGATGAGGGCAATCGCTCCACCTTTTAAGATAAAACGCGCTTCATCGGGTCCCCAGTACATATACGTCACGCCTCCGATCAGCAACAAAAAAACCAGCTGAAGGTGAACAACTCGAAATGCCGCCTTAGCTTGCTGACTCTGTGTTGCTATAAACATCAAAAGCACCTGTTTTCTGTATTATTCGCCAAGTTACAGTACGTTAATAAAACATTGCAACTCGGTGAAAAAAGCTTCGAAATTATATATAGGTATCGTAAAAACTCAACTGAAAGCGGGTGAGCCAAGCCGCAGAAAATATATTCTATGACCGATTTTTATGATGCAATCGTATCTAATTGTTTCAATAGCTCGATCAATTGTTCTTGATTTGTAAAATCAATGGTTAAACGTCCTTTGCCATTGACTTGTAACTTTACCGCCATCTTTTTTTGTAATCGCTCAGCCAGTGCAGATAACTGCTGCTCAACCTCCGTAGCCAAGACGGGTGAAACTGGAGCCGCAGGAGCCTCACTAGACCAACGTTTAACTAAAGATTCAGCCTGACGTACCGTTAGTTGCTTGTCGACCATTACTTGTGCACAAGGCTGCTGTTGATCTACAGGTAACACCAGTAGGCTACGAGCATGACCCATTTCCAGTTGTTTACTTTCAACGAGACGCTTAACGGCATCATCCAACTGATTTAAACGCAGTAAGTTACTTACTGTGGTGCGCGATTTGCCGATCACATCCGCCACTTGCTGATGGGTTAACTTAAATTCATCTTGTAATCGTTCTAGTGCCTGAGCTTCTTCGATCGCATTCAGATCTTCACGCTGGATATTTTCGATCAACGCCATCGCGATCGCGGCACGATCATCGACCCGCTTGATCAAGCAAGGCACTTGTTTTAAACCCGCCTGCTTAGCGGCACGCCAACGGCGCTCACCCGCGATGATCTCAAAACCACCAAACTCAAGCGGCCTAACCACGATGGGTTGAATAATGCCTTGTGACTGAATAGAAAGAGCAAGCTCTTCCAGTGCTTCTGATGACATATCCTTACGAGGCTGATAAATGCCTGGTTTCAGGCTAGTAATCGATAACTCGATTAACTCACCATCGGTTGACATCGCTTGGCTGTGTGAAGCGGTTTGTTGCTTTTCCCTCGCCATAGAGCTGGTTGCCAGTAAAGCATCTAAGCCTTTTCCTAAACCACGTTTCGACATCTCAGAGCGTTCCTTTTCGGTATTATGCAGGGATTTCTTCGCGACGCAGCATTTCGCCCGCTAAAGCGAGGTAAGCTTTAGAACCCGCGGAATGCTTATCATAATACATGGCTGGTTTACCATGACTTGGGGCTTCAGCGAGCCGAACGTTACGTGGAATAACCGTGCGATACACTTTATTGCCAAAATGTTTTTTCAGCTGATCAGACACTTCATTTGCGAGTCGATTGCGTGGATCATACATGGTTCGTAATAATCCTTCGATCTTTAGATTCTCATTGACGACGGCGGCAAGTTTACTGATGGTGTCCATCAAAGCCGTTAACCCTTCTAACGCAAAATACTCACACTGCATGGGCACCAACACCGAATCGGCGGCAGCCATCGCATTGATTGTAAGTAGGTTTAAAGAAGGGGGGCAATCAATAAAGATGAAATCATAGTTATCGCGAACTAATGCCAACGCATTTTTCAAACGTACTTCTCGAGCAAACACTTCCATCAGCTTAATTTCGGCCGCGGTGACATCGCCATTCGCGGCAATCAAATCATAGTAACCCGACGTTTTTCTACACACCACTTGTTCAAATGGCGCTTCTTCGACAAGTAATTCATAAGCGGTGGCATCGACTTGGTATTTATCCACGCCACTGGCCATCGTTGCGTTGCCTTGCGGGTCAAGATCCACCACCAAAACTTTACGTTTTGTGGCCGCCATTGAAGCCGCTAAATTAATGCACGTTGTTGTTTTACCTACGCCACCTTTCTGGTTGGCGATCGCTACGATTTTGCCCACGGTATGCCTCGCTATTATCCCTTGCGCGATAAGATTACAAGATGACGCTCACCTTCCAACTCCGGAACTTTCAAAGCTTTGATGTCGATCACACTGCACCATTCAGGAAGAGAGTTTAGCTCTTCTTGCGGACGTTGCCCCTTTAAGGCTAAAAACACCCCCTGTTTAGCACAAGGTAAGTGATGACACCACTCTACCATATCTAACATGGAAGCAAAGGCACGACTGAGTACGCCATCAAAACCGTGCTCTGGCTTAAACTCTTCTACTCGACTTTGCAGTGCGGTGACATTATCGATTCTCAGCTCATGCAAAACTTGCTTAATAAATCGGATCCGCTTGCCTAAGCTATCGAGTAACACAAACTGTCTATCTGGGTTCATGATCGCCAAAGGAATCCCCGGCAATCCAGGCCCCGTACCTACATCAATAAAGCGTTGCCCCTGTAAATAGGGGCTGACCACAATACTATCGAGAATATGCTTAACCAACATTTCCTGTGGATCGCGTACAGAAGTTAGATTATACGCTTTATTCCACTTATTGAGTAACTCTACGTAACCGACCAGTTGCTCACGCTGCTGATCGGAAACGACCAAATCCGTTTGTGCAATCAATGCATCGAGTTTACTTCGTAATGGGTTCATTACGCAGCCTCTCCTTTTTTCAAGAGACCTTGCTTTTTCAGGTGTACTAATAAAATCGAGATAGCGGCAGGAGTTATCCCTGATATACGCGATGCAATCCCTAATGTTTCTGGCTTCGCCGCGTTTAATTTAAGTACAACTTCATTCGATAAGCCTTTGACTTGCTTATAATCTAAATCTGCTGGCAATTTGGTATGCTCATAGCGCAATGATTTTTCTATTTCATCTCGCTGACGCTGAATATAACCTTCGTATTTAACTTGAATCTCAACTTGTTCCGCCGCTTCACTATCTTCAATCGCTGGAGAAAACGTCGCGATAGACGTCACCTGTTGATAGCTCATTTCTGGACGACGCAACAAATCTTCCCCATTGGCTTCTCGCGAAATAGGGGTTTTCAATAATGCGTTCAACGCCTCAGCATCTGTAGACGTTGGATTAATCCAGGTTTCTTTTAAACGCTGGCGTTCTTGCTGCATATGCTCGACTTTTTGATTAAAACGAGCCCAACGTTGTTCACAAACTAAACCCAGTTGATAAGCTTTTTCTGTGAGACGGAGATCGGCGTTATCTTCGCGCAGCAACAAACGGTATTCAGCGCGAGAAGTGAACATACGATAAGGTTCTTTGGTGCCCATGGTTGAAAGATCATCGATCAATACGCCCATATAAGCTTGATCGCGGCGCGGGCTCCAACCTTCTTTATCTTGGCTATACAAGCTGGCATTCAAACCTGCCATCAAGCCTTGAGCGGCCGCTTCTTCATAGCCGGTGGTACCATTGATTTGCCCAGCAAAGAACAAGCCGTTAATAAACTTGGTCTCGTAAGTCTGTTTTAGATCTCTTGGGTCAAAGAAGTCATATTCAATCGCATAACCAGGTCGAACAATATGCGCATTTTCGAAGCCCTGCATCGAGCGCACAATTTGTACTTGGACATCAAACGGCAAACTGGTCGAGATACCATTAGGGTAAAGCTCGGTTGTTGTTAGTCCTTCAGGCTCAATAAAAATTTGGTGGCTGTTCTTATCTGCAAAGCGCATCACTTTATCTTCAATGGATGGGCAATAACGCGGACCAATCCCTTCGATAACTCCGGCATACATCGGGCTACGATCCAAGTTATTACGAATCACATCATGGGTTTTTTCATTGGTGTGGGTAATAAAACAAGGAATTTGACGTGGATGTTGCTCACGCTTGCCCATGAATGAAAAAACTGGCGTTGGATTATCGCCGTGTTGTGCTTCTAGCTGGGAGAAATCAACACTACGTGCATCAATTCGTGGCGGAGTACCCGTTTTTAAACGATCGACACGGAATGGCAGTTCACGTAAACGATGAGCCAAAGCGATCGAAGGAGGATCCCCAGCTCGACCGCCTGAAAAGTTTTCTAATCCTATATGGATCTTGCCACCAAGGAAAGTCCCTACCGTCAATACCACCGATTTAGCGTGAAACTTAAGGCCCATTTGCGTGACAACACCACGCACATGATCTTGTTCAACGATCAAGTCGTCGGCTGCCTGCTGAAACAGGGTTAAATTCGGCGTATTTTCTAATGCATGACGAACATAAGCTTTATAAAGTGCACGATCTGCCTGAGCTCGAGTCGCACGAACCGCTGGACCTTTAGAAGCATTTAAAGTTCTAAATTGAATACCTGCATGGTCAATGGCTTGTGCCATTAAACCACCCATCGCATCCACTTCTTTGACTAAGTGGCCTTTACCAATTCCGCCGATCGCGGGATTGCAGGACATCTGGCCTAAAGTATCGATATTATGAGTCAGAAGTAACGTACGCTGTCCTGTACGAGCGGCTGCGAGTGCGGCTTCCGTTCCTGCGTGACCGCCACCAACCACAATGACGTCAAATGTTTCGTGATAAAGCATGAACGACCTCAGGTATTTATTGAGATAGGGATAAACAAAAGAGACGTATTCTACCTTCTTTCCTAAGCAGAGAAAATCGCTTTTCGAGTTTTTTACTTCACGCGTTATTTAATAATATAAAGAAAGATCTATAGAGAGATCTTTTATTAGATCTATTATTACGCAAGATGATCTCTGTGGATAAGCGGGAAATGATCAACAAGATCATGATCATGTTAGCGATCAGATCATGTGTTCAGACACTGATCAAATCGCGTATTAGCTGGGATCAAAAAAAGGTTTTATGCACAGGCATAAAAAAGATCTTCAGTTTAAAAAGAATAACTATAGGTTAATCACCGTATAAAGACATACTTATCCACAAGTGTTCGGAGAGTCAACCAAGTGAATAGGGATAAAAAGTGATGGGTATGAAGAGTGAAAAACGTAAAAAAGCGGCCGAAGCCGCTTTTTTGTTGTTTCTGAGAGTAGGGATTACTGATTTTCTAATAGATGATGCTGATTAATGGCAATCTTACGCGGTTGCATAGCTTGTGGTATTTCTCGTTCTAAGTCGATATGCAATAAACCGTTTTCAAGCCCTGCTCCTATCACTTTTACGTAGTCCGCTAATTGGAATTTACGTTCAAAATTACGTTCAGCAATACCTTGATAGATATAGTTGCGGTTGTCTTCTTGCTGACGCTCACCACGAACAATTAAGGTATTTTCTTGTTGAGTAATATCGAGTTCTTGCTCGGCAAAGCCAGCAACCGCCATTGTGATACGGTATTTATTGTCTTCTTGTTGCTCGATATTATAAGGAGGATAACCCCCTTGAGTATTTTTGTTACTGTTTGCTTCCATCATATTTAATAGACGATCAAAGCCAATCGCGTTGCGGTATAAAGGAGTAAAATCGACAGTTCTCATAATGCTATCCTCTTAGTAAGCAATAGTCTTAACGAGTTTCGTTAAGGATGAGGCTTATTGTTAACAACTAAGCTCATCAAGATTAATGTTGATGGACGGGCTTACCTCAGTGAGCGTAACGCCAATCCAAGTTGAGGCCCTTGCGGCATCCTCTTCACTACTTTATATAAGGTCAGTCGTTGGACTTTCAAGAGTCGCGTATCGATTTTTTTTAAAAAAAAGCCTAATCGGATGATTAGGCTCAGGGAGAATCGATTAGCTAAGAAAACGTTACTTGGCGCGACTTTTACGTGCTTTTTCTACTCCGTTTTCTGAGGCTTTTTCTTGTTTCAATTTACGCTTTTCCTTTAAGCTTAATTGAGGTTTCTTCAGGTCTTTTTTACTCATGAGTGAGATCTCCTTCATTTACTGACAAAGTAAACAACCACATGGTACAGATGTACGTCGAGGTTGGTATGACTGACGGGTAACTTGGGTGATAACAAAAGAGTGTCGTTGGCCGAGCAGTAGCAGACTAATCACTTCTTGCTCAGTTCGGCCAAACAGTGCGGCTCCTAAGTAGGAATCGACCGCAATATAGCCCACGGTATGATCACAACGATGATCTGCAACCAGCTTGATTTTAAAAGGACTGTTGGTGGCTACATCCAATAGGTGTACGGTATCACCTAAGCGAATGCTGGTGGCTTGAGGGCAATGCGGGGTATTTTGCTGTTCTTGTCGCTCGAACAATTGAATGAGGAGCAAAGGGGATTGGTAGGTGATAAACCCACTGGTTAGCCACCACATGCGTAGCGTTTGTAGCCATGATCGATAAAAGCGGTAAAGCATAGTGATTTCTCCTCACTCCTGATAACAAGACAGCCGTTAAGTGTCTCCCGAGAGCAAGTTTGCTCTCGGTCTAAACCAGAAATGCCATCACTATTCCTCCTACAAACGTTATGTGATTCCCTGTCACGGCTAGTGACGATTGGGCTATATCATGAAGTCTGTTGACTATAGCGAGTTAAAAAAAGAAAGCAAAAGCGCTCGACCAGAGAAAATGGCGTTTTTAGTCATTAAAGGACAGAAAATGGTAAGGGTAAGATTGATACTAGGACTAAAGGCCAGTTTTATCGAAATAAGAGAATAAAATGGTTATTTTCGCTGTTTATATAAACAAAAACGCAGTGCCGAAGCACTGCGTGAGAGAACACGATGTTATGAAAAACTACACATCTAAGTTTGCTACTCTTAATGCGTTGTTCTCAATAAAGGCCCGACGAGGTTCTACTTGATCGCCCATCAATGTGGTAAATAGTTCATCAGCACCGACGGCATCTTCAATGGTGACTTGCATCATGCGACGTGACTCAGGATCCATGGTGGTTTCCCAAAGTTGATCTGGGTTCATTTCTCCCAAACCTTTATAACGTTGGATTGCTAAACCACGACGTGATTCTTTAATGAGCCAGTCAAGGGCGGCGGTGAAACTGGAAACCACTTGGGTACGCTCGCCACGTTGAATGTATGCCCCCTCTTCTAGAAGCCCATCGAGCGAGTCAAAAAGATCCGCTAATCGGTTGTATTCTTTAGAATTAAGTAAATCAACACTGAGTAGGTAATCGTACGTAACTCCATGGGTACGGACGATAATTTTCGGTGAATAAACACCGAGCTCTGGATTATGCTCAATCGCAAAGTGATACTGACTTGCACCGACTTCTTTGGCGTTCAATTGAGTGACCAAACGTTCGGTCCATGCTTCTACCGCACTGCTATCTTGGCATTGTTGCTCGGTTAAACGTGGCATATAGGTAAATTCATTGAGCATCGCCAGTGGATAACGGCGGCTCATTCTTTCCACTAATTTCATCGCTGCATTGTATTGCAGCACCAGTTTCTCGAGTGGTTCACCCGCTAACGCTGGCGCATCGGCATTCACATGCAAAGAGGCATTATCGAGCGCTAAAGCAATTTGATATTGCGTCATGGCATCTTCATCTTTGATGTACTGCTCTTGTTTGCCTTTTTTGACTTTATACAGCGGTGGCTGAGCAATATAGATGTAGCCACGTTCGATCAATTCTGGCATTTGACGATAGAAGAAGGTCAATAATAGTGTTCGGATGTGCGAACCATCGACGTCAGCATCGGTCATGATGATGATATTATGATAACGCAGTTTGTCTGGGTTGTATTCATCGCGGCCAATACCACAGCCCAGTGCGGTGATCAGCGTCGCCACCTCTTGTGACGAGAGCATTTTATCAAAACGCGCTTTTTCTACGTTAAGGATTTTACCTTTGAGCGGCAAAATGGCTTGATTCTTACGGTTGCGTCCCTGCTTTGCAGAGCCGCCCGCTGAATCTCCCTCGACAATATACAGTTCAGACAGTGCTGGATCTTTCTCTTGGCAATCAGCAAGTTTGCCTGGCAAGCCTGCAAGGTCGAGTGCGCCTTTACGACGCGTCATTTCACGCGCTTTACGTGCCGCTTCGCGAGCTCGAGCGGCATCAATAATTTTACTGCACACCATTTTCGCTTCAGAAGGATGCTCTGCTAAAAACTCATTGAGCTTTTCACCCATCGCTGATTCAACCGCTGCCTTCACTTCAGAAGAGACCAATTTGTCTTTGGTTTGGCTGGAGAACTTAGGATCGGGAACTTTAACAGAAACGACCGCTGTTAAGCCTTCACGAGCATCATCACCAGAGGTCGCGGTTTTGGCTTTTTTGCTGTAGCCTTCTTTTTCCATATAGGTGTTAAGCGTTCGAGTCAGTGCTGCACGGAATCCGGCTAAGTGAGTCCCGCCATCACGCTGTGGGATATTATTGGTAAAGCAGTAGATGTTTTCTTGGAAACCATCATTCCATTGCATAGCGACTTCAACGCTGGTGCCATCTTCACGGTCATGATTGAAGTGGAATACTTTGTCATGAATAGGCGTTTTATTGCGATTGAGGTGGGTAACGAACGCTCGAATTCCCCCTTCATACATAAAGTGATCGTGTTTATCCGCTTCACGCTCATCTTGTAGACGAATCGAGACACCTGAGTTTAAAAAAGACAGCTCACGCAGGCGTTTAGCTAGAATTTCATAATGGAATTCAATGTTGGTAAACGTCTCGGCACTCGGCCAAAAGCGCAGTGTAGTACCAGTACGTTCGGTATCACCAACCACCGCTAAGGGTGCTTGAGGTACGCCATGACGATAGGTTTGAGTGTGAACTTTGCCACCACGATAAATGGTTAACACGACTTTTTCAGATAACGCGTTGACGACAGAAACCCCAACGCCGTGCAAGCCACCGGATACTTTGTAGGAGTTATCATCAAACTTACCCCCAGCGTGCAATACGGTCATGATAACTTCTGCAGCAGAGACGTTTTCTTCGGTATGTAATTCCGTTGGGATACCACGGCCATCATCGCTGACCGATACCGAATTATCTTCATGAATTGTCACGACGATATCTTTACAGTGACCCGCTAACGCTTCATCTATTGAGTTATCCACCACCTCAAAAACCATGTGGTGAAGACCGGTGCCATCATCGGTGTCGCCGATGTACATTCCTGGACGCTTACGTACCGCGTCTAGACCCTTCAGTACCTTAATACTCGATGAATCGTAATTATTCGACATGAGTGACTCTCTCAGTAGTTATCCTTGCTCTATTGTGCCATGTTCGACATGAAACATCTTGCTATTCGGCTCGATCATGTCGGTGACTTGGCTTTCAGTAATAGAACTTACAAAAACTTGAGCCCCCGTCGCTTTTAAGCAGTCTGCTAGACGCTGACGACGTTGGCTATCGAGTTCGGAAGCAAAATCATCAATCAGATAAATGCATTGCTTCCCGGTCAGCTCGGTTAAATGTTGACCTTGTGCTACGCGCAGGGCGCAGACCATCAACTTAAGCTGGCCGCGTGATAGAACATCTTCTACAGGTGTTCCATTCACTTTTATTTTCAAATCCGCTTTGTTTGGACCGCTGAAGGTGTAACCCAACAATTGGTCACGGGCAAAGTTGTTTTGCAATATCTCTTTATAAGGCGTTTGTTTATCCCAACCTCGATAGTAGGTTAAGCTGATCGAAAATTCGGGTAAGAAGCTTTGGCACAATGCTTCGGCGACTTTTTTCATGTGCTCGACATAGATCTGACGCCATTGATCTATTTGCTCGGCAAGCTGAGCTAATTCTTGATCCCAGTAGCTGATCTCGCGATAGCTTTTGGCGGTTTTAAGCAACGCATTACGCTGTTTATTTAAGCGTTTAAATCGTCCCCAAGCATCAAAAAAAGCCGGTTGAGAATGAAAAACCCCCCAATCAATAAAGGCTCGACGCTGTTTCGGTCCATCGGTTAGTAGTTCAAATCCTTCAGGATGAATTAACTGCAATGGTAGGACTTGCGCCAGCTGAGCTAACTTTTGTCCTGATTGACCGCCTATTTTAACCTCTGTTGAGCCATCTCGCTGCTTATTAATGCCAATCGGTAGCTCAAATTGATCCGAGTTCAAAAAACGGCCATGAACAAACAGTTCTGAGCACTCATTTTGGATCACTCTGCCAGTTAATGAGCTCTTAAATGAGCGGCCATGACCCAATAAATAGATAGCTTCTAGTACACTGGTTTTACCGCTGCCATTTGGACCAATAAGAAAATTAAAGCCTGATGACAGGGTCATATCACAGGCTTTAATGTTACGAAACTGCTGAACGACTAAGCGCGTTAATGGCATGCTATGTTCTTTATCTGTCAATTAAAGACGGATTGGCATCACCACATACATGGCACTGTCGTCCTCAACGTTTTCGATTAATGCACTGGCATTCGCATCTGACATTGAGATGCGGACTTGGTCACAGCGCAAGGTATTGAGCACATCAATCACGTAACTGACGTTAAAACCAATCTCAATTGCCTCACCAGTAAAGCTCACATCGAGCATCTCTTCGGCTTCTTCTTGCTCTGGGTTATTGGCGGTAATGCGCATCGTTCCTTCAGCAAGGTTGACGCGCACGCCACGAAACTTTTCATTAGATAAAATCGCCGCGCGCGAGAAAGCTTGGCGTAATTCATCGCAGCCAGTGATTAGTGTCTTATTAGTATTTTGCGGTAAAACTCGGCGATAATCAGGGAAACGGCCGTCAACGAGCTTAGATGTAAAGACAAATTGGTTGACTTCTGCACGTAGATTTGACGCACCAATTTGCAACACAACCGGTTGTTCTGGTGCATCAAGTAGTTTTACGAGCTCTAAAATGCCTTTACGGGGAACGATAATTTGTTTGTTTGCCAACGCTTGAGAGACGGTCGTTTGAGCGACAGCCATACGATGGCCATCTGTTGCTACGGCACGTAAGGTCGACGCATCGATTTCAAACATCATTCCATTCAGATAATAACGCACATCTTGGTTAGCCATAGAAAACTGAGTTTTCTCAATCAGACCCCGTAATTCGGCTTGAGTGACAGTAATATCGATATCGCTCTGCCAATCTTCAATATTTGGGAAGTCATTGGCTGGTAAGGTTGCCAGTGAAAAACGGCTGCGACCTGAGCGAATCGAAATGCGGTCTCCTTCAAGCAGCACGGTGATCACCGCACTGTCTGGTAAACCTCGACAGATATCCAAAAATTTACGCGCTGGAACGGTAATACTGCCTGCTTCAAAGTCCCCTTCCAGGGTAACTCGACTGATCAATTCCACTTCTAAGTCGGTTGCGGTGATCGAGAGTTGGTTATCTTCAATCTTTAATAATAAATGACTTAGAATGGGTAACGCAGCTCGCCCACCTAATGTACCGGAGACCTGTTGCAGGGGTTTAATAAAGTGACTACGTTCAATGGTAAATTTCATAGTGAGATCTTAACCTAACAATATGGAATAAAACGGTACCTAATAAGCGTTCAATATAGCGTAAAAACTTATGAAGAAAGGGTACGAATTAAATTGGAATAATCTTCTTTTATGTCGTGACTTTCTTCACGCAATTGTTCGATTTTTCGGCAAGCATGCAGCACCGTAGTATGGTCTCTACCACCAAATGCATCGCCAATTTCTGGTAGGCTATGGTTGGTCAACTCTTTCGAAAGCGCCATGGCTAGCTGGCGAGGACGAGCCACCGAACGAGAGCGGCGTTTAGATAACAAATCAGCAACTTTGATTTTGTAGTATTCAGCAACGGTTTTTTGAATGTTATCAATCGTGACCAGCTTCTCTTGTAAAGCAAGCAGATCGCGGAGTGCTTCACGAACAAAATCAATCGTGATCGGTCGACCGGTAAAATTGGCATTGGCGATCACTCGGTTAAGTGCTCCTTCCAATTCACGCACATTAGAACGTAAGCGTTTAGCAATAAAGAATGCCACTTCATCAGGAAGATGAATTTGATGATCTTCCGCTTTGGTCATTAATATGGCTACGCGTGTTTCCAATTCCGGAGGCTCAATCGCAACGGTTAATCCCCACCCGAAACGAGACTTCAGACGATCTTCTACCCCGTTGATCTCTTTGGGATAACGATCCGATGTTAAAATGATCTGTTGATTCCCTTCAAGTAATGCGTTGAAGGTGTGGAAAAACTCTTCTTGAGAACGTTCTTTGTTGGCGAAAAATTGAATGTCATCGATCAATAAAGCATCGACGCTACGATAATAACGTTTAAATTCTTCAATCGCGTTATTTTGCAGCGCTTTAACCATATCTTGCACAAAACGCTCAGAGTGCATGTAGACCACTTTCGCATTGGGTTTGTTATCGACAATCGCATTACCCACCGCGTGCAATAGGTGAGTTTTACCTAAGCCGGTTCCCCCATATAAAAACAATGGGTTATAAGCTGCACCTGGGTTATCGGCCACTTGACGCGCGGCGGCAAGACCGAGTTGGTTCGATTTACCTTCAACAAAATTATTAAACTTATGCTTAGGGTTTACATTAGAGCGATGATTGATATCGCTAGCGGCAGAATCGTCATCCCATGTTTTATGAACCGGTCGGCGCTGAGCTAATTGCGCTGGGGCAGAGGATTCGGCAGCAACATCCGCTGCGGTTCGGATGGGGGCGGATGGAGCGGACGCAATTACTCGTCGACTGCCGACTTCAAACCGTAAACTGGGCGCATTGTGCCCGCAATGTTCTCTAAGTAACCTGTTGATATTGTTTATGTATTTATCACGTACCCAATCGAGCACAAAGCGGTTTGGGGCGAACAAAGTGAGAGTATTGTCATTGAGCTCCGCTTGTAACGGACGAACCCACATACTGAATTCTGTGGCTGGTAGCTCTTCTTGAAGCTGTTGCAAACACTGCAACCAAAGCGAAGATGACACGGTTCCCTCACTCTAAAATTAATGGCTAATAAAGAAGGTGATTCTACCTGTTGATAACTTAGATCGCCAGTGATTGATCGATAAACTCTTGAATAAGATCGAAGTTATACACAAGGTTCAGGGGATATTTACGAAGATCCTCACAGGGATCAAGCTAATTACCCCCATTATGATCCACATATACTAAGATCTTGCTAAGTTATCCCCAATAGTGATTTTTACTATCTTATTTTGTATTAATCGCCGATAAGCTATGGTTAACTCGGTATAAGATGTGCATCAGATGAGATATTGATCCGTCGTTGAGTCTGTGGAAAAAGCCAGATTAAGTAAAAAAGCGTGAAGATCGAGCGAGGATCCTTGAGATTTCATTGATACTCCGTATAATCGCCCGACCGGAAAGAATGGGGAGGTAAATGGCTTATTGAAAAATGAGTAACACTTCGCCACCCCAAGTCATTGACACTTTTTGTGACTGTGATTACAATTCCGCCTCTTTGTTGAGAGGCGTCGGCGTCTTTACGAAGACACATATCCCACGCCGGGTTAACTTAAGAACCTAACACTACTGATCAGTAAAGGTAATAATAATGTCTAAACGCACTTTTCAACCTTCAGTTCTAAAGCGCAAGCGTAGCCACGGTTTCCGTGCACGCATGGCGACTGCGAACGGTCGTAAAGTAATCAATGCACGTCGTGCAAAAGGCCGTAAGCGCCTGTCAAAATAATCACTGAATTATTTTGAATACGTACGCGTTCAATCGGGAGTTACGTCTGTTAACTCCCGAGCATTATCAAAAAGTCTTCCAGCAAGCGCATCGTGCTGGCTCTCCTCACTTTACCATCATTGCTCGCGATAATAACCTTTCTCATCCTCGTTTAGGATTAGCTGTCCCAAAGAAGCAAATTAAAACGGCTGTGGGTCGTAATCGCTTTAAACGTATTGCTCGTGAAAGTTTTCGTCTCCATCAACATAAACTTGCTAACAAAGATTTTGTTGTGATCGCGAAGAAAACCGCGCAAGATTTAAGCAATGAAGAACTGTTTACTTTATTCGACAAGTTATGGCATCGCCTATCTCGCCCTTCACGTGGTTGACTATTGGTTTAGTTAAACTTTACCAATGGATCATCAGTCCGCTTATCGGCCCTCGTTGCCGGTTTACGCCGACTTGCTCAAATTATGCGATAGAAGCATTGAGAGCTCACGGTTTTATAAAAGGGTGTTGGTTATCTGGCAAACGTCTATTAAAATGCCACCCTTTGAACGAAGGGGGATATGACCCCATTCCACCAGTCAAAAAACCAGACAGAGACAAATAACGATGGATTCTCAACGTAATATCCTGTTAATTGCTTTGGCGCTTGTTTCTTTTTTACTTTTCCAGCAATGGCAAGCAGCAAAGAACCCAGCCCCACAAGTGATTGAGCAGGCTCAAACCAGCACCACGGCCCCAGCACCTTCATTTGCAGATGAATTTGATCCTGCTCCTGAGCAACATCGTGCTGCTGCACAAACCGTGACGGTCACCACGGATGTTTTGACTCTGTCAATTGATACCGTTGGTGGGGATATTATTCATGCTTTGCTCAATCAGTACGCTGATGAACTTAATTCATCGACGCCATTTACTTTGTTAAGAAATGACCCTAATCACTTGTTTATCGCTCAAAGTGGTTTGATTGGTCCGCAAGGTATCGATTTGAGTAGCAATCATCGTCCGGTTTATCACGTTGATGGTGATCATTTTGTGTTAGCGGATGGTGAGCAGGAACTGCGTATTCCGATGACCTATCAAGCGAATGGCATTGAGTACGTGAAAACCTTCATTGTTAGACGTGGTGATTATGCCGTTGATGTTACGTTTGATGTGATCAACCGTTCTGGTAATAACGCGACGTTAGGTATGTATGCGCATTTGCGTCAAACCTTACTTGATTCAGGCGGCAGTTTAGCGATGCCGACTTATCGTGGTGGCGCTTACTCTACCGAAGATACACGTTATAAAAAATTCAGCTTCAAAGATATGCAAGATCGTAACTTGTCACTACCTTTACCGAATGGTCAGGGGTGGGCAGCGATGATCCAGCATTACTTTGCTAGCGCATGGATTCCTCGCAATGAACCTGGTACCAATCTGTATTCTCGTGTGATTGGTAACGTTGGTGATATTGGTGTGCGCATGCCAAACAAAACTATTGCTGATGGTGATGCGACTCAGTTTACGGCGACCTTATGGGTTGGCCCTAAATTGCAAAATGACATGGCCGCTACCGCTCCGAATCTAGACTTGGTGGTCGACTACGGTTGGTTATGGTTTATTGCTAAGCCGCTGCATACTTTGCTGTCATTTATTCAGAGCTTTGTCGGCAACTGGGGTGTGGCGATTATCTGTTTGACCTTTATCGTTCGTGGTGCCATGTACCCACTGACCAAAGCGCAATACACGTCAATGGCCAAAATGCGTATGCTACAGCCTAAGCTACAAGCTATGCGTGAGCGTATTGGCGATGATCGTCAGCGTATGAGCCAAGAAATGATGGAATTGTACAAGAAAGAGAAAGTGAACCCTCTGGGTGGCTGTCTACCTATCTTGCTACAGATGCCGATCTTCATTGCTTTATACTGGGCATTGATGGAATCAGTTGAACTGCGTCATTCACCATTCTTTGGTTGGATTCATGATTTATCAGCGCAAGACCCATACTACATCTTGCCATTGCTGATGGGTGCCAGTATGTTCCTGATTCAGAAAATGAGTCCGAATACCATTACTGACCCTATGCAGCAGAAGATCATGACCTTCATGCCGGTGATGTTTACCTTCTTCTTCCTGTTCTTCCCATCAGGCTTAGTGCTTTACTGGTTGGTATCGAACATCGTAACGTTAATTCAACAAACGTTGATTTACCGTTCACTAGAGAAGCGCGGTTTGCACTCTAAGTAATAGGCGATTGAGTTAATGAAGGCGACCTTTTGGTCGCCTTTTTGTTCGCTGCTGATTACAATAATCACTCATCGATCGTTAAGTAGGTAATAGTATGACCACCGATACCATTGTCGCGCAAGCTACCGCTCCTGGGCGAGGCGGCGTTGGCATCATTCGTGTTTCTGGCCCACAAGCCGCTTTCGTGGCCAAGCAAGTAACCGGAATGGACCTTAAGCCTCGTTATGCGCAGTATTTGTCTTTCAAAGATGCTGATGGCGCTGAACTAGACCAAGGCATCGCGCTGTATTTCCCAAATCCTCACTCCTTTACCGGTGAAGATGTCCTTGAGCTACAAGGTCATGGCGGCCCCGTGGTAATGGACATGTTGATCAAGCGTATCTTAGCGATTCCTGGTCTTCGTCCAGCGCGCCCTGGCGAGTTTTCTGAGCGAGCGTTTTTGAACGATAAGTTAGATTTAACCCAAGCGGAAGCGATTGCGGACTTAATTGACGCCAGCTCAGAACAGGCGGCAAAATCCGCCCTTCAGTCGCTGCAAGGACAATTTTCTAAACGAATTAATACCCTAGTTGAATCACTGATACATTTGCGTATTTACGTTGAAGCGGCGATTGATTTCCCGGAAGAAGAAATTGATTTTCTGGCGGATGGTAAAGTTTCTGCTGATTTACAAGCCATCATTGATAATCTGGCTGCGGTTCGTCAAGAAGCCAACCAAGGTGCGATTATGCGTGAAGGGATGAAGGTAGTGATAGCCGGTCGCCCTAATGCCGGTAAATCGAGCCTGTTAAATGCGTTATCGGGTAAAGACTCGGCGATTGTGACCGACATTGCTGGTACCACGCGTGATGTATTGCGTGAACACATTCATATTGATGGTATGCCGCTGCACATCATTGATACCGCAGGTTTACGTGATGCCTCTGATGAAGTAGAAAAAATTGGTATCGAGCGTGCGTGGGAAGAGATCAAACAAGCTGACCGCGTTTTATTTATGGTCGATGGCACGACGACTGAAGCAACCGATCCAAAGGATATTTGGCCGGACTTTGTTGACCGTCTACCCGATCAAATGGGGATGACGGTGATCCGTAATAAAGTTGATCAAACCGGTGAAACACTGGGTGTCTGTCACGCTAGCCAACCAACTTTGATTCGTCTTTCCGCCAAAACCGGCCAAGGCGTCGAAGCGCTACGCACGCATTTGAAAGAGTGCATGGGCTTTACCGGTAATCAAGAGGGCGGTTTTATGGCGCGTCGTCGCCATCTTGATGCGTTAGAGCGTGCCGCAGAACACTTAGCGATTGGTCAACAGCAACTCGAAGGCTACATGGCCGGTGAGATTCTTGCCGAAGAGTTACGCATTGCTCAGCAGCACTTAAATGAGATCACCGGCGAGTTCAGCTCTGATGATCTCCTTGGACGCATCTTCTCTTCGTTTTGTATTGGCAAATAGAGTGGATAATCCGCTCTATTTTTGCTTGTCATGAGAAATAAAGCCCACGCGTGATCCGCTTGGGCTTTTTTCGTCATTTTGGCTACTCCATCTCTTGCTGAGAGCGATAGGTTTTGATGCGAGAGTGGATCCCTTCAAGTAAGGTTGTGGTCGATAAGCGTGATTTGAGTAACACGGCTTCAACTTGATCATGCTGATGCTGAGTGACTGGTTTACCAGAAAGAATGACGATTTTTATTTCAGGTTGGAGTAGCTTTGCTTCAGAAAGTAGCTCCCAGCCTGAGCCGTCAGGAAGGTTAAGGTCTAATAATAGGACATCAAAAGACGCTTGTTGTAGCTTTAGACGAGCTTGTGCAAGGGTTGAAGCAAGTTCAAAATGTGCTGAATCTCCCGCCATCTCACGAATGACCTCATGTAAGTCAGAATCATCTTCAACATGCAGTACGTGTGGCTGGTAGGGCGATGTTAAGGAAAGCTGTTGTTGGACTAAATGAATCAGTTGCTGTTGATCAATGGGTTTAGAGAGCCACTCGATACCACCGCCATCACCATTAAGCGCTAAGCGTCCTTGCTCAATGGTGGCAGAGACAACCACAATCGGGATAGTGGCCGTGGTGGTTTGCTGGCGAAGTTGACGGATGATCGCTAATCCGCTGATATCAGGAAGCATCAGATCTAAACTAATCAGGTCGTAAGTTCGGCTGTGTATAGCTTGCAGCGCATCAGCACCGTTATAGCAGATATCAACCTGATACCCAGCATCGCCTAGCATGATGGCCAACAGTTTCGCCACATCAACATTATCTTCTACCACCAAAATACGTCCTGTTGGCGGATGGTTATCGTCATGGCTTGCATCAGATTTGAGCGTACATAGTGGTGAAACTAAGGGTAATACAAAGAAAAATCGCGAGCCTTTACCCACCGTAGATTCAAAATCAATTTGCCCACCCATGCGTTCAATCAGCTCACGTGAAATGGCTAGTCCAAGTCCTGTGCCTTCTTTTGCTCGAGTATCAGAGGAATCGGCTTGAGCAAAACGTTGGAAAATACGTTCACGAAACGCTTGGCTAATGCCCGGGCCTTGGTCAATAACGCTGACGATCGCTTTACCGTTATCGGTGGTGACCTCAACAATTACCTGACCATGATCGGATGAAAATTTAATGGCATTGGATAATAAATTAGCCAGTACTTGCAGTAAACGTTGGCTATCGACATGAACCAAAATTGTGCTCGCGTCACAGATTAAGCGGATTGAGACATCGCGACTGCTGCCATAGTGTTGGTTAGTTTCTATCGCTTGTTCGACCAATGGCCTTAACTCGTGCAAGCGCATGTCGAAATGCAGTTTACCGGCAGCAATTTTTTCAATATCGAGTAAATCATTAATCAAATGGGACAAACGTTGACTATTGCGATGGGCTGTCTCGATTAGTTTTTGAGTTTTGTCCGGTAGTTGTTCAAAGCGACTACCGATAATCAAACCGAGCGCGCCAGAAATAGAGGTAAGGGGGGTTCTTAATTCATGGCTGACGGTTGAGATAAACTCACTTTTCATTTTATTCATACGTTTGTATTCAGTGATATCTTCTGCGATACCAAGGTAGCCGGTTATTTCACCAACCGCATTACGCATGGTGGTGACGATCAGAGATACTGGAATATGGCGGCCATTTTTGTGCACATAGGTCCACTCTCGTTTCTCGTGATTTTCTTTTTCTGCAATATCAACAAATACTCTAAAACCTTCAACAGGATAACCAAGGAGTGCGGTCAGTTCTACTGAACGCGCGGCGACTTCCTCTTCAATATGTAAGCTCGCCGGGGTCTGTTTGCCAATCATCTCGTGCTTGCTGTAACCAACTAAATGTTCCGCACCAGTATTAAATGCGGTGATAAGCCCATGCTTGTCGGTCGCAATAATCGAAATCTCGCTGGCCGCATCTAATACAGTCGCTAAAAAACGCTCGGCTTGAGATAAGGCAATTTCTGCGGTTTTTCGTTGTTCAGCAAGGCGATTCATCGCCCTCGCTAATGCGCAAACTTCAGGGCCTCCTTGTTCTAGGAAATCACCGTCAAAGCGGCCACTATCCGCCATTCGATCAATGCGTCGAGTCATTTTTTCAATCGGTTTGGTGATGCTGTGTGCCAAGCCGATCCCTGCTAATCCTATACTGCTTGTGGCGATGAGAGTGATTAATAGTAAGCGATGAAAAGAGGTTTGTGCGGGAGCCATTGCCTCGGTGTAAGGGATAGCGCGTAATACGACCCAGCCGAGTTCTTGTAGCGATCGATTGATCAGTAGATAGCGCTGTTGTTGATAATTAACTAAGGTGCCTGCTGGACTGAGAGACACAGCGGAATCAACCAAAGGGTTAATACCTACTTCGGGTAAGGGCTCAGGCTTATCAAAGGGTTGTTGCATCGATACAAATAAGCGATGTGTCGGATCAATAATGATGGTGATTAAGTTAGCGGAATCATTAGTGGCTAGCTGTTTATTGAGTAGCGGTGTTTTAGATAGATCTAAACTGCCGCCAAGGTAGCCTAAAATCTCTCCCTCGCTGGTGACCAAAGGATGTATATAGGAAATTAACGGTAGGCCAGTTCGACGACCTAATATGGGTTCCGAGATGACGGGTTGCTGAGTTTCTTTGGCGCGTTGAAAATGTGGTCTGTCGGCATAGTTGGTTCCAAGGCGACCAGGCACATAATCACTTTCGGCAATTAATGTTGCCTGGGCATCAAAAATAAGTACCCCATCAGGAAACAGATAGCGAGCGACAGAGGGCTTTTGCAGTAAAGCTTGTAGTATCGATGGGGGGGATAATTGCCCTTCTTGGTTTAATACACGACTCGCCAAGCCTTCTAATCCGAGTAAGCGTTGTTGTTGAGAGAGTTCAAGTTCTGACACTAGGCGGTCTATTTTAGCACTCTCGCGCTCCATCACTAACGCTTGGTAATCATTGATCATCAGTTTATAGACGGTCATCAGCAAGCCACCCACCAATACGGTACTGGTGATGATCACGAGGAGAATAATCCGCAGACTTAATGGCACTCGTAGCATGCGCTTCATCCTATCGGCAATTGAATAATAAACTCGGCCCCACGGCCGTTAGGTTGTCGGTACATGACACAACCTCCGAGTTGTTGACAGATTTCCTGAGTAATCGCGAGCCCAAGTCCGGTTCCAGGTAGTTTACGGGTGTCGCTACTGTCAGCTTGAGAAAAACGTTGAAACAGTCGGTCTTGAAATTCAGGTGCGACACCTTGACCACGATCGCGTACCAGAATGTGGATATTGGTATCCTGTTGTTGCACCTTGATGGTTATCGCTTCGCCTTGCGGAGAAAATTTAATCGCATTAGAGAGTAGGTTACTCAATGCTTGAATCAAACGCTGCCCATCAACATTGACTTGTACGGCAGGCCAGCTTCCAGAGTATTGCAGCACAACATTATGCTGATGAGCATAACTGCTTAAGGAATCGATGGTTTCATCCAGTAAAGGACCAAGAGGTTGTTTTAAAAAGGTCATCGGCATTTTGCCTGCAACCAATTTTTCCATGTCGAGTAAATCGTTAATCAAGGTCGTTAAACGTTGAGCATTACGCTCAGCGGTGACTAATAGGGCTTGTGCTTTATCAGAAACGGAGCCAACCGCTCCTCCGGCAAGTAAATTGAGTGAACCTTTAATTGATGTTAGTGGCGTTCGAAGTTCGTGGCTGACCGTTGAGATAAATTGATCTTTCATCTTATCAAGCTTACGGCGCTCGGTAATATCTTCAATCAATGACCAAATTACTGTGCGACCATCTTGCTCTTTGCTTAACATGCCTTGTAAGCGAACGGGATAGCGACTGCCATCTTTACGAATATATTCTTTTTCAAATGGGCCGTAGCGTCCCGTGGTGTTTAAGTTGGCGAGTGCTTGCTTTTCGAGTGGTTGATATTCTTGAGGCGTAATATCCCAATAGCTAAGGGCGACAAATTCTTCGCGAGTATAACCAGTAGGGGCAATCAGTGCGTTATTCAGATCTAGAAACTGGCCGGTTTCGAAATCGTTAAGTGCGATACCAATCGGTGAAAAATCGAATAAACTGCGCAATCTTGCTTCATTTCTTTCGGTGGTTTGGCGTGCTTGTTCTTGCTCGTGGATATCGTGTAAATAGCCGTGCCATAATACACTGCCATCGCTTAATCTTTCTGGCTTGGCTTGCCCAGCAAACCAGCGGTAATCTTGACCTTGGTAGCGGACTCGATAAGTTGCTTGCCAATATTCTAAAGTATTCGCGGAATGCTCAATAGAGTCACTAATTCCTTGCAAATCGTCAGGATGGATTCGTTCAAAAGCTGGGCTAGCATCTTGCGCGGCGTGTTCAGGTGTAATGCCATAGAGATCGAGAATTTGTGGTGAGCTAAAAGGGAAGGTGATTTTACCATTAGCAAAGCGTTGAAATTGATAGACGACCCCCGGAAGCTGGGCGGTTAACTTACCAAGTCGCTCATTACTGATCTCCTCCGCTTGAATTAATGCTTCAACGGTGGCGGCCAAATCTTTGAGCATTGAGCGTTGCTTGTTTGAGAATGATCGCGGCTGGCTATCAATTAAACAGAGTGTACCAAGGCGATAACCTTTAGTTGAGTGTAGCGGAGCGCCAGCGTAAAAACGAATATCAGGAGGCTCCATGACCAAGGGGTTATCGCAAAATCGTTGATCGATGAGTGCATTTTCAATCACAAATACCTCGCTATTTAAAATAGCGTGGCCACAAAATGAAATTTCTCTTGGGGTTTGCTGTGCATCAAGCCCTTGACGAGATTTAAACCATTGACGATCTCGGTCAACCAGAGAGATGAGTGCGATCGGGACAGAAAAAATCTGCTGCGCGAGACGCGTAATACGATCAAAGCGAGCTTCGGATCCACTGTTGAGTAAGCCGGTTTTATCCAGTGTTTTCTGACGTTCGCTTTCTTCCTCAGGAAGAGGTGGTATTTGCATTAGTCATCCTTAATCATTCGAGGTCGCCTCTGGCGTTGCTAAGCAAACTCGATTACGCCCGCGGTTTTTGGCCAGATATAGCGCTTGATCGGCACGCTTGAGTAGCGTTTCGGCGTCATCGTTGGGAAATTGCTGATTATCGGCAATACCTGCTGATATTGTGCAGGAAAATTGTTGTTGGCCACCACTAAATTGAATCGCTGAAAAATCTTGCCTTAAACCATTCACCATTTTTTCTGCCTGCTGAAGATCACAATGGAGAAGAATCAGCATAAACTCCTCACCACCGTAGCGACCGAGCTTATCTGTACGGCGAAAGCGTTGTTTTAATAAAGTTCCAGTCGTGGCAATAACCACATCACCGACCGAATGACCATAGGTATCGTTAACCCGTTTAAAGTGGTCAATATCGAGCATAACCACACAATAACCTTGCGCTTGCCTTTGAGATATAAGCCACTGATTATGTAAGGCTTCTTTAATACTGGCGTGCTTTAATAGCTGAGTTAAGCCATCTTGAGTTCGCGCTTGTTCTCGTTCACGGAGTTGCTGTACTCGTGCTCGACACAGTTTGATCAGTAGGGTGATGTCGATAGGTTTAGTCAATAATCCATCGGCGCCAGTGATTAACAGATCGGCTTCTGCTGTATTATCTGATTGGGGGGCGAGATAAATAATCGGTAGTTGACGCCATCGGTCGGATTGCCTTAATAAAGTCGCTATTTCTACTCCCGAGACATCAGGAAAGCTTAGGCTGATGAGTATTATTTCAGGATTAAATTCACTCATTGCTTCAAACAAGGTTTCTGGTCGATCGAGTGCCATCACTTCCATTCCCGCTTCGCTTAATGCGGTTTGGTAATCTTGTGCTAGGCCTTGGTTGTCTTCAATCAGTAGAACGCGTTCAGGAGCGGTTTGCTCGGTGTTAGTTAGTTCAATGATATAAGAAGAAAGCTTAATGATATCTAATGGTTTAATAAAATAGGCTTGTCCACCACTGCGCAGCGCACGCAAACGAGCGGTAAAGGTTTCCTCGACGCCCATAAATAGTCGTGGACAGGAAAAAGCGTTGAGATATTGCTGCCAAAAAGCGACCGGTTCGGACTTGAGTGCTTCTGTTTGTCCTGCGTTATGATCAATCAAAAGTAAATCTGGCGACTCAGAAGTGTGATGCTCAAGTTCATCAGCATCTTTTAAGTGCTTAACACGAAAGCCAAAGCTTTCTAGTTGCTGCATGGTGTATTCGGCGAGGATGATATCGCGTTCAATTAACCACACCTTTGGTTTTTCGATTAGTGTCTCAGCGTTAGGTGTCGAAAAGCTCACCGCGGTTTTTTGTTCTGTATCTGAATCAACGATGATCGCTAGTTGTTTGACCCATTCGAGAACAGCTAAGGGGTGTCGGTCGGTACGTTTTTTTGCTAGCTCTTGTTGGACTTGTTGCTCAAATAATCGTGCTTGTCGACCCAGTTGATTGAAACCAAAGGTGCCAGCCGAGCCAGCTAGGGTATGTAATGTTGAATGCAACTGTTCAAGATAGGCCGTATCATCAGGTTTACTGGTTATCTGTTTGGCGAGAGATCGAAGCTGTTCCAGTTCGGAATCGAGGCGTTTTGAATAGGCAAGCTTTAAGGCTTCTAAGCGAGTAGTTAGCGAGCTCGGCGGTGATGAGTTACTCATTAAATAATGCCCAAATTTTGATGATATCGTCAGCCAGTGTCATTGGGTCGAAAGGTTTAGAAATGACCTCTATCGCGCCAAGCTGTTTATAACGTTCAATTTCCTCAGGGTGGACTTTCGCGGTCATAAATACAATAGCAATGGATTGATTGACATCTCCCTGCTGGATCAGCCTCTGTAGTGTTTCTGGCCCATCCATATCGGGCATCATGACATCTAATAGCAGCATTTGTGGCGCAAAGTCGCTAATGTCTCGTAAAGCTTGTGCGCCTGAATCACAAGCTTTTACCGTCAGACCTCCAACATCGACCAGCGCAATGGTGGCAATTTCGCGGATATCTGGATCGTCTTCGACATACAAAATACGTTCGAGTTGTTGCAAAAAGAGTCTCCTCACGGTTTAGCCAATGCTTTAATGGCATCCGCTTCTTTTTATTGGTTTCGATGAGTCGATGAACGATTTATTTATCCTTGTTCTAACTTATGATCTCTGCGCGTTTATTCTCATCATGACTTTGTTAGGTTTTGGCTACAGAGTGCTTCATTTTACGTGTAATATAATTATCTTAGACGGCTATGTCGCTCGTTTCCAATCTCAAGAAACGATTTGTTGGCTTTCTTGAGCGATTGACGTCACGTTGCTGTATTAAGGCAGTTCGTCAACAGATATAGGCGAGAAGTTCATCACGCTAGCTGCGTCATTTTTTTATATCAGTTAATCGAGTAATGCACATGATTCATATTATTACCGGAAGTACCTTGGGCGGGGCTGAGTACGTAGGCGATCACATTAGTGACGTATTGCAGCAAGCGGGGCTTGATACTCAGATTCATAACCAGCCCGTATTGACGGATATTCCAGCGCAAGGTACATGGCTTATTGTGACCTCAACTCATGGTGCTGGAGATTATCCTGATAATATTCAGCCTTTTATTAATGATCTTCAGCAAACGCCACCGAATACTCAGCAGTTGTCTTACGCGGTGGTTGCGATTGGTGATTCAAGTTATGACACCTTTTGTGCGGCGGGAAAACACGTTGATGATTTATTGGAAGACATTGGCGCAACACCGATTGCAGATTGCTTAACGATTGATATTCAGCACCATCCTGTACCTGAAGATGCAGTTGAAGAGTGGTTAAGTGAATTTATTCAGCGTGTGGCGAAGTAACCTGAACCTGTAAAGTAAGTTAGTCGGCGGATTGAACGTGCGCGCATTTACGATTTGCGCATAAGTGTTTAGTGCCGTTGGCAAATTTTTTCTCTACCAGTAATGGGAATCCACAAACTTGGCATTGTCCTGCTAATGGTGGCTGATTGACGGCAAATTTGCATTTTGGGAAGGCATCACAGGCATAAAAGGCTTTGCCAAACCGAGATTGACGTTCGATCAGATGGCCTTGGCGACATTCTGGACAAACCAAGTGACTCGTATGGTTTTCTTTTGGTGTGTTTGCGGTTGGTGACTCGATATGGTGACAGATTGGATAGTTAATGCAACCGATAAACATGCCGTAGCGTCCTTGGCGTAGCACCAGTTCATGTTGACATTCTGGGCAAGCGACACCGAGTGGTTTGACAATGTGTCCATCGTTGTGATGCAAGGGTTTGATATAGTCACACTGGGGGTAGTGCTCACAGCCTAAGAATGGGCCAAGTTTAGCGTGGCGAAGCTGTAGGGCTCCGCCACACTTGGGACATGGTTGATGGTTAAGGGCTTGTTCATGAGCCGAAAATAGCGATGGATCGATCGAATTGCTCATAGTGGCTTAATGTAAAATACCTTGTTCTTTGCTGTACAGTAGCTCTTCCATCAAAGTGTAGGCATTTTCATTGCCAGGAACATTAAACAGCACCATTAAAATGATCCATTTTAGGTCATCGAGTTCGAATTCGTTGGTTTCTAAGCCCATGACTCGATCAATAACCATTTCTCTGGTATCAGAGGTTAATACTTTTATTTGCTCTAAAAACAGTAAGAATCCACGTGCTTCGATGTCCAAACGTTCCATTTCTTGGGCGGTAAACATTCGCATCGACGTGGTTGCGCTGGTGGCGATGGCAGAGTGAGTATCGGTTTGTTGCAACGCTGCCAGCTCTTCGAGCCAATGTAGTGCTTTGTAAATATCTGGTTGATGAAAGCCTGCTCTTAACAATTCATCTTCGAGCTCGTCTTGATCCACCTGCAATTCAGCATCGCTATGGATATACGTCTCAAATAGATACATCAAAATATCCATCATCATAGCTTGCCTCTCCCCTTACGAATATAGCCACCGGAAACGGCAACAACATGGCCTAAAAGCTCTAACTCTAGTAGCTGCATCATGACTTCTTGCACGGGGATATGGGTCCGTTGTGCCAGAATATCAACTGGTGTCGCTTCTACTCCTACGTTAGCTAACAGCTCGGGAAATGGCAATTGTTCTTCATCATTTGGGCAAGAAAAAAGTTCACCTTGTGTGCTAGAGGGTGAATCTTTGCACCAATTGAGCAGGTTTTCTACTTCTGCCAAAATATCCTCAACAGTCTGTACGAGACAGGCACCTTGACGGATCAACTGATTACTGCCTTGGCTATTGGTACTCGTGATCGGGCCGGGAATCACAAAAACGTCTCGTCCTTGTTCTATTGCGTAGCGGGCGGTGATTAATGAGCCGCTTTTTTCAGCGGCTTCTACAACCAACACCCCAAGAGATAAGCCACTGATAATGCGATTGCGTCGTGGAAAATGTTCGGCACGCGGTGGTGTATTAGGACGAAACTCAGAAATTAATGCGCCATTATCTTTGATCCGCTCCGCAAGCGTTTTATGCCGTGTGGGATAAATACAATTCAGTCCAGAGCCTAATACTGCGAGGGTTGCTCCCCCAGCTTTCAGCGCTCCATCATGCGCATAACCATCAATGCCTAAAGCCAGTCCACTGGTGATCACTATATTGTGCGCGGCTAATTCACCGGCAAATTGTTGAGCGATATGTTGATTATCAATCGTCGCATTACGACTGCCGACAATAGCGATTTGAGGTTGTTTTAACCAGTGCCGTTGTCCTTCAACAAACAGTACTTTGGGGGGCGAGGGAATTTCACGCAATAACGGAGGATAATTGACTTCATCATAGAGAGGGATGATATGACGCTGTGTGGCTTGTTGTTGCCAGATTAAACACTGTTCAACGTCCTTCTTACCTTGGTTAAGCAGATAATCCACTTGTTGAGCGGTTAATCCCAGAGCCAGCCATTGTTGAGCGGTGTAGCCCGCAAGGTTAGTCAATGCATCACGACTCAGTAATCGGCTTAAGTTTTTTTGGGTTAACTTAGGCGTAAAACTGAGTGCGAGCCAGATGGTTAAATCGTGTTGGTCGGTTGGCATCACTGTGCTATGGGTGAAGTGAGCTGAACGTCGATGTCGCGCTATCCGATACCTCGGGAGGTAGGATCACTATCTGATTATCAATCGCGGCTTGGCTACTGGTGATCAGCGCTAGACTCATGGTGGGATAAGGACGAATGACCATGAGAGTACCGACTTTTTTCGCTGGTAATGTAATGACTTGGCTGGCGCGCTGTGCTTTGTCGGTATATTGCTCCCCCTTTTGGTAAACCGTTTGGCCGGCTTGATAAAGTTCAAACATGCTGCCTTGTTCTAGGCCCTCTTCTCGCCCATGGTCGATAACCACCACATGGTGCTTCGCTGCGTATTGACTGCCTTCCAACGTGCCGAGTAGCCTAGGGCGCGCATCATGTGGTGCTGGGCGAGGGAAAAAAGTTGTACTTAATGGTAATGATTCCAAGCTGATTTCTGGCAAAGCGATATCGTTTGCACGGATCTCTTGATTGAGCTCATCAATGGCTAAGGTTGTCATTGAGGGGGTACTTTCAACCAGATGTGCGGTCGCCAAGCGACGTAGAGCTCGCATAGAGTGGTTGGCACGTTGAAACTCGTTCATGGGACGATAGATACCCCAATGTTGCGCCTCATGTTGACCTTCAAGGTATATCGCATCCGTTTGACTCAGGTATTGCTTGCCTTGATTTGAGCCAAGAATGCGTAACTGGTCGTTCAACTCTTGGGAGGGAATCAGTCTATCAGCCAGTAAATAAGGCAGCAGTAACGCTTCTTCGACCGTTGTGAGGGGCGGTTTTTTGAGTACTCGTGCTTGTGGGCTGAGTTTGATCATCGGTTTAAGGCTTAATGTCGGTTGACCGTCGCGCCAGATTAACGTCAGTTGATCGCCAGGATAAATTAAATGCGGATTACTTATCTCAGGATTTGCTTGCCACAGACGTGGCCATAACCAAGGGCTATCTAAATACAGGGCAGAAATCCCCCACAGTGTATCGCCTTTAACTACCGTATAAGTCCGTGGTGCTGAGTCTTTGATGCTTAACGGAGCAGGAGAGGCTAATGCATTGATGGATAAGCAGAGAGCGGCTAAACCTAGTGCGCTAAACCGTAGCCACAGAGAGCGATATCGAGTCATTAATACGGTCATCACCTGACTTCCTTGCTGGATGAATGAGAAAAGGTTTGTGAGAAATATGGCAGGATGCTGTCATTTAGGTCATAAAATGTCTAGAATTGACCCAACCAGCGTTAAGCTGTTTCGGCACAGTTCAATTTTTCGAGTGTATATGTCTGTATTACAAGTATTAACATTCCCTGATGATCGTCTTCGCACCGTTGCCAAGCCGGTTGAAAAGGTCACGCCAGAGATCCAAAAAATCGTTGATGACATGCTAGAAACCATGTACGACGAAGAGGGTATCGGGCTTGCTGCGACTCAAGTCGATATTCATCAACGTATTGTGGTGATTGATGTTTCGGATAGCCGAGATCAACCCATGGTGCTAATTAACCCGCAAATTATTGAAAAGCGCGGTGAAGATGGTATCGAAGAAGGTTGCTTATCGGTACCTGGATCGCGAGCTTTAGTGCCTCGTGCTGCTGAGGTGACTGTAAAAGCGCTTAATCGCGATGGCGAAGAGTATACCTTTGAGGCTGATGATTTATTGGCTATCTGCGTTCAGCATGAGCTGGACCACTTAGAAGGTAAGCTATTTGTTGATTACTTATCGCCATTAAAGCGTAAGCGTATCAAAGAGAAGTTAGAAAAGATTAAGCGTTTCAACGAGAAACGAAATTAATGCAATAGAGAGGTCAGCGTGAACCAATCATTACGTATTGTGTTTGCAGGAACTCCGGATTTCGCCGCCCGTCACTTGGCGGCGTTGTTGTCTTCGGAGCATGAGGTTATCGCGGTTTATACTCCGCCCGATCGACCTGCCGGACGCGGTAAAAAACTCACCGCCAGCCCAGTTAAACAGATGGCGCTTGAGCAAAATATCCCTGTGTATCAGCCAGAGAATTTCAAAAGCGACGAAGCAAAACAGACCTTGGCTGATCTTAATGCCGATGTGATGGTAGTGGTGGCTTACAGTTTGTTATTACCGAAAGCTGTGCTTGATATCCCTAAATTGGGTTGTATTAATGTTCATGGCTCAATTTTACCTCGCTGGCGTGGCGCAGCGCCGATTCAGCGCTCGATTTGGGCCGGTGACAGTGAAACTGGCGTCACCATCATGCAGATGGATGTTGGTTTAGATACCGGTGATATGCTGAGTATCGTTCGCTTACCGATAGAAGCCAGTGATACCAGCGCTTCAATGTATGACAAATTAGCTGAGCTTGGCCCACAGGCTTTGGTTGCTTGCCTTGATAAATTAGCTTTAGGCCAACTTAGCCCAGAAAAGCAAGACGATGCTTTGGCAAATTACGCCCAGAAGCTGAGTAAAGAAGAAGCGAAAATCGATTGGACACAAGAGGCGGCGTTTATTGAACGCTGCGTGCGAGCGTTCAATCCTTGGCCGATCAGTCATTTTGATGTCGCTGATAATACGATTAAAGTCTGGCAAAGCCGTGTCGATGAGCGCGAGTCTACTCATGCCCCCGGTACCATTATTCAAGCGGATAAATCGGGCATTTATGTGGCGACAGGCCGTGGTGTGTTAGTGCTAGAGCAAATCCAAGTGCCGGGTAAAAAAGCCATGCCAGTACAGGATATTCTTAATGCCCGAGCCAGTTGGTTTGCGGTGGGCACCCAACTTAGCTAAACCTTTACGAGGGCAGAGATGCCCTAATTGATTTTCTTTTTAATGTGGTATTACTCATGAATGTTCGCGCAGCTGCGGCCAATGTTTTATTCCAAGTGGTCGATAAAGGCCACTCTCTGTCACACGCTTTGCCTGCGGCGCAAAAAACCATCCGTCCCCGCGATCATGCTTTATTACAAGAAATTTGCTACGGGGCATTACGTTATTTACCCCGTTTAGAGTCGATAGCCGGCCAGTTAATGGATAATCCATTAAAAGGTAAAAAGCGCGTCTTTCATCATCTGATCTTAGTCGGTTTGTATCAGTTGAGCTTTATGCGCATTCCTTCCCATGCCGCAGTGGCGGAAACGGTGGAAGCCACCAAAACTTTGCGTGGTCCAAGTTTAAGTGGTCTGATCAATGCCGTACTGCGCAGCTATTTACGCGATCAAGAAGCCCTTGATGCTTTTGCTGTTAGCCATAATGCAGGATTATATGCGCACCCAAGTTGGTTATTGAAACTGCTGCAAGAGGCTTATCCTCAGCAATGGCAAACCATCATTGAAGCCAACAATAGTAAAGCACCGATGTGGCTGCGGGTTAATCGCCAGCATCATAGCCGTGAAGCATACCTTGCGCTGCTTGATAATGAGCAGATCGAATACACCGTACATCCACAGGCGGCAGACGCGATTAAGCTCGCGAGTCCGTGTGATGTTACTTTATTGCCCGGTTTTGATCGTGGTTGGGTGTCAGTGCAAGATGCTGCTGCTCAGTTAGCGGTAGATTATTTACAACCGCAAGATGGTGAGCTGATTTTAGATTGCTGCGCGGCACCGGGCGGAAAAACAGCGCATATTTTAGAGCATACTCAAGATACTGAAGTAGTGGCGATCGACAGCGATGCGGCACGTTTGGAGCGAGTCTACGATAATTTAGAACGTCTGCAACTGCGCGCGGATGTGATTTGCGGCGATGCACGCTACCCAGAAGAGTGGTGGCAAGGTGAGCAGTTTGATCGTATCTTGCTGGATGCGCCTTGTTCGGCAACGGGAGTGATTCGCCGTCATCCGGATATTAAATGGTTACGCCGCGCCAGTGATATTGAGGCTTTAGCTGAGCTACAGAGTGAAATTCTCGATGCTATGTGGAAGCAACTTAAAATCGGCGGCACTTTAGTCTACGCAACGTGCTCAATTACTCCGCAAGAAAACAGCCAGCAAATCAAAGCTTTCTTGGCGCGAACGCCTAAGGCACAGCTGATCGACTCTGATCCCGAGCAGCCGGGCAGACAAATTTTGCCTGGTGAGCAGGACATGGACGGCTTCTACTATGCGGTGTTGCGCAAGCAAGCCTAGTCATAGATAGACGATCATGGTTGTTGAGCGTTGATTAAAACCATCAGAGTTCAAAATATCATCCGTTGGATTACGTGAAGACAAGAGAGTAGGGTATGAAAATCATCATTCTTGGTGCAGGGCAGGTCGGTGGCACGCTAGCAGAAAACTTGGTCGGCGAAAATAATGATATTACCGTTGTTGACCGTAATCCCGAACGGTTGCGTGAATTACAAGATAAATACGATTTGCGAGTGATTAATGGCCATGCTAGCCATCCGAGTGTGCTACGTGAAGCGGGTGCACAAGATGCCGATATGTTAGTGGCCGTGACCAATACAGATGAAACGAATATGGCTGCCTGCCAAGTCGCGTTTACTTTATTTAACACCCCAAATCGAGTGGCGCGGATTCGTTCTCCTGAGTACTTGTTAGAAAAAGAGGCACTGTTTCAATCGGGCGCGGTGCCCGTTGATCATCTGATCGCTCCAGAAGAGCTGGTAACCAGTTATATTGAGCGTTTAGTTCAGTATCCCGGTGCGTTGCAGGTAGTCAGTTTTGCCGAAGAAAAAGTCAGCTTAGTGGCGGTAAAAGCCTATTATGGCGGCCCGTTAGTGGGCAATGCATTATCGGCATTACGCGAGCATATGCCACATATTGATACTCGTGTGGCGGCGATTTTTAGACAAGGTAGACCGATTCGACCGCAAGGTACGACGATCATTGAAGCTGACGATGAAGTTTTTTTCGTCGCTGCGAGCAACCACATTCGCGCGGTGATGAGTGAGCTACAACGGTTAGAAAAACCGTATCGACGGATCATGATTGTTGGTGGCGGTAATATTGGCGCGAGTCTAGCCAAACGTTTAGAACATACCTATAGCGTGAAACTTATCGAGCGTAATTATCAACGGGCGGAGCAACTGTCTGAAGAGCTCGAAAACACGATTGTATTTTGTGGTGATGCGGCGGATCAAGAGCTATTGTCGGAAGAAAATATCGATCAAGTCGATGTGTTTATTGCCCTAACCAACGAAGATGAAACCAATATTATGTCCGCCATGCTAGCAAAACGCATGGGCGCGAAAAAAGTCATGGTGTTGATTCAGCGTGGTGCTTACGTCGATTTAGTGCAAGGTGGGGTAATTGATGTGGCGATCTCGCCTCAACAAGCGACCATCTCGGCGTTATTGACCCATGTGCGTCGTGCTGACATTGTCAACGTCTCTTCGTTAAGGCGCGGCGCAGCAGAAGCGATTGAAGCGATTGCTCACGGTGATGAAACTACTTCTAAAGTGGTCGGACGCACGGTGGGAGAAATACGCTTGCCACCGGGAACGACCATTGGAGCGATTGTCCGTGGTGAAGAAGTGCTGATTGCCCATGATCGCACCGTGATTGAACAAGATGATCACGTGGTGATGTTCTTGGTCGATAAAAAATACGTGCCTGACGTGGAAAGCTTATTCCAGCCAAGCCCCTTCTTTTTATAACTATTCTTTCTGTAACTATAGGTATTTGGCGTTATGTTGAATATACGCCCGATTTTATTCGTGGTAGGGCTGGTACTGTCAAAGCTAGCGCTATTTATGTATGTCCCGACATTGGTGGCCTTTTTTACTGGCACTGAAGGGTTTATCGATTTTGCGCAAGCGCTAGTGATCACCCATCTTGCGTCGTTTGCTTGTTTGAGTATTGGCCGCTCCGCTGTATTTCGTCTGAATGCCCGAGATATGTTTTTGATCACCAGTTTGGTTTGGACGATTGCCAGTGCCTTTGCGGCATTACCGTTTGTGTTCATCAACCACATCAGCTTTACCGACGCTTATTTTGAAACCATGTCAGGTCTCACTACCACGGGTTCTACGGTGCTCAGTGGCTTGGATTCTATGGCCCCGAGCATTCTACTCTGGCGCTCCATTTTACAATGGCTAGGCGGCGTTGGTTTTATCGTCATGGCGGTGGCGGTATTGCCAATGCTTAACGTTGGCGGGATGCGTCTGTTCCAGACTGAATCATCCGATTGGTCCGATAAAAGCAGTCCCCGCGCTAAAACGGTAGCGAAAAATATTGTCGGGGTTTACTTGGTGTTAACCGGGCTGTGTATCCTCAGCTACTTATTGACGGGCATGGGATGGTTTGATGCTATTAATCATGCGTTCACGACTTTATCGACCGGAGGTTATTCAACCTCTGATGGCTCAATGAACCATTTCTCTCATGGTGCTCACTGGGTAGCGATCGTGTTTATGTTTTTGGGTGGGTTGCCTTTCCTATTATTTATTGCCGCCCTTCGTAAGCGTAGCCTACAAACGGTCATTCAAGATGCCCAAGTACGCGGCTTTTTCCTATTATTTATGATCACCAGTTTAGTGATTGCGCTATGGCTAACCATACATAATGGCTACTCGTTATTAGATGCACTGCGCGTGGCGATGTTCAATATTGTCTCGGTAGTGACCACCACAGGATTTGGACTGGATGATTTTACGGCGTGGGGGGCCTTCCCTGCGACGTTATTCGCTTTTTTGATGGTCTCTGGGGCGTGCTCGGGATCCACCTCTGGGGGGATAAAAGTCTTTCGTTTTCAAATCGGTTTTGCCTTGCTCAATAAACAAATGTTGAAACTGGTTCATCCGTCGGGTGTGTTTGTACAGCGCTATAATCAACGGCCGGTTAATGAAGATATTGTGCGTTCCGTCGTCGCCTTTGGTTTGGCATTTTTTATTACCATTATTTTGCTTGCTGGTGCGTTATCGGCGATGGGGTTGGATGCCGTAACCAGTATTTCTGGAGCGATCACGGCCGTCGCGAATGTGGGTCCAGGTATGGGCAATGTGATTGGCCCAAGTGGCAATTTTGCCCCGTTACCCGATGCGGCGAAGTGGCTGCTCAGTATTGGTATGCTGATGGGGAGATTGGAAATATTGACGATTTTAGTGCTATTTTTTCCGGCTTTTTGGCGACGGTAGAGGGTTGAGTCTATCCTTCGCTGTGCGTTTATGATGCTGGCACATAAAAATAAATCGCTAAAAAGTGGCAAGCGCAGCCGACCAAAACAAACACATGCCAAATCGCATGATGGTAAGGGATGCGCTTAGCAACATAAAAAATAACGCCCAATGAATAAATCAATCCGCCTAATGCCAACAGCAATAAGCCCCCTAAAGGTAAATTAGCGGTTAGTTGATAAATCACGATCAGCGATAACCAGCCCATGCTCAAATAGCTAAACAGCGAAAAGCGTTTAAAGCGCTGCATGAACGCGATTTTCATGATGATCCCCGCCAGCGCAATCGACCAAATGATCACCATTAAACCTATCGCTAAAGGCGTACGTAAGCTGACCAATAAAAAAGGTGTATAACTGCCAGCGATCAACAGATAAATCGCGCAGTGGTCAAAAACTTTCAACCCCTGTTTGATTTTTTGATCAGAAACCGCATGGTACAAGGTAGAGGCAAGAAACAGCACAATCATGCTACTACCATACAGAGCCATACTGGTAATGGTTAGCGGATCGGCCTCATAAGCCAGAGCCTTATTGAGCAATAGAATCAAACCAATAACCCCCATCAATAGGCCAATCGCGTGGCTGATGGTGTTGGCGATCTCTTCTTTATAAGGATAAGTATCTGTTGCCATGGTCTCTTTACCCATTAATGTATTTATCATTCGATTATCGCACATTAAGCGTACACGTGTAAGTTGGTTTTTTGTTAGTAAAAATGTTGGTTAACTATCGATCAATGGTTGAGTTGGTGCTAATCTATTATTGATATGCAAACATATCGTCATCCCTAAATAATTATTTGGATTGGCACTGCCAGAATGAGCCACTTTTTAGCCATTATTGGATAAAGATTAACTCATAATTATTTAGGCTATACCATTGGCAATGGATATGCCTGACCGTTAGGTAAGTTAATGCGCCCAACAGCTGTCAGGTTTTCGCACACTAACCGTAGTGCAATGCGCCGTCGTAGTGGTTTTACTACTGCATTGGTTGCAAAAAAAATCGCGTCTGCACCGACTCTTGTCGAACAACGTGCGTTTATCGCATCGAATGAAACAAAAGTGGTCCAGGCCGCTTAAGTTAAAAAGCGCAGCTTATTTTCTGCGCTTTTTTTTGTCTGTTGCTCTCCCTTTTTTGTCGCTCGCCACGGTTTTTTTTCATCGATGGCATCATGGCTACTGACCTTGCGCCGATGGTGCTATCTCTCCGATTAACTCGCTTACCCTTCCCCTTTGGATTGTTTGCCAGAAGGCAATTTGCTACCTTTAGTGAAAAACCATCATAACCATATGGAGACGAGCATGAAATGCCATCGCGTTGAAGAGTTATTAGCCTTATTAGAGCCAGAATGGCACAAGCAATCTGAATTGAATTTGGTCCAGTTTATTGGATTATTAGCTCAAGAGGCTGGTTACCAAGGTAATCTGAGTGAGTTAACCGATGATGTACTGATTTATCATTTGAAAATGCGTAATAGCAGTAAAGATGAAGTGATCCCAGGCCTTAAAAAAGACTACGAAGATGATTTTAAAACGGCGATCTTACGTGCGCGTGGTATCTTGCCTGAATAAACGAAGGATTAGCGAACGATTCCTTGGTTCTTCCTGGGTATAAGCTGATTGACACGATCTCACTATGGCAAGGGGCTCAGTAATGATCTCCTTTATGCAATGACGCAAGCGACTTTTCATTTCGATGCACTGACTCCGGATTTAATTTGGTACGCACTAGAAAGCATCGGCGTGCGTGCTGAATCAGGTTTTTTAGCCCTCAATAGCTATGAAAACCGAGTCTATCAATTTACTGACGAAGAGAGTCGACGTTTTGTCGTTAAGTTCTATCGACCACAACGTTGGACGGAGCAGCAAATCCAAGAGGAGCACGATTTCGCTTTAGAACTCGCTGCGGCAGAAATCCCATTAGCGCCCCCTTTAGTGATCAATGGCAACAGCTTACATTACTATCAAGGTTACTATTTTGCGCTGTTTACTAGCATGGGAGGACGCCAGTTTGAAGTGGATAATCCGCAGCAGCTAGAGTGGGTGGGACGTTTTTTAGGGCGAATCCATAAAATAGGGGGCAGTAAAACCTTTATTCATCGCCCGAACTTAGGTTTAGAAGAGTATTTATATCAACCGAAACGAGTCTTAGAACAAGCTTCGTTTATTCCATCACATTTACAAAATGCTTTTTTTAATGATCTCAATTTGTTAATAGAGCGTATCGAGCAATATTGGCAACCCACACTGAGCCCCATTCGCCTGCATGGTGATTGCCATCCCGGCAATATTTTATGGCGAGATGGGCCAATGTTTGTCGATTTAGATGACGCGCGTAATGGGCCTGCAGTGCAAGATTTATGGATGCTGCTTAGTGGCGATCGGCAGGATAAGCTTGTTCAGTTGGATATTTTGCTGGAAGGTTATCAAGAGTTTTGTGATTTTAATCCCCAGCAATTGAAACTTATTGAGCCATTGCGTGGTCTACGCATGGTGCATTATATGGCCTGGTTGGCTAAACGCTGGCATGATCCGGCGTTTCCACTCGCTTTCCCATGGTTCAATGATCCAAAATATTGGGAAGGTCAAGTGCTTGCGTTTAAAGAGCAGTTATCTGCCTTAGAAGAACCTTCTCTATCACTGATGCCAAATTGGTAACTTGCCTCATCAAAGGAATAATGGAGTTTAATCATGAAAAAGCTGTTTGCACTGGTTGCAACCCTAATCTTAAGCCTTTCGGCTCATGCCGCTCAGTTTAAAGAGGGAGTGCACTACAAAGTGCTTGATTTACCCAAGGCTAGCCAGCCTAGTGTCAGTGAATACTTTTCGTTTTACTGCCCGCATTGCTACTCGTTTGAGCCGATCATTAAACAGCTTAAAGAGCAGTTGCCAGCAGAGGTCCGATTACAAAAAAATCACGTCTCCTTCATGGGCGGTAATATGGGCAAATCAATGAGTAAAGCGTATGCGACGATGCTGGCTTTAAACGTTGAAGATCAAATGTTGCCAGTGATGTTTAATCGTATTCATAATCAACGTAAAGCACCGAAAAACGATCAAGAGTTACGTCAAATATTCACCGATGAAGGTATCGACGGAGCAAAGTTTGATGCTGCGTTCAATGGTTTTGCGGTCGATTCGATGGTACGTCGTTTTGATAAACAGTTCCAAGATAGCGGTTTAACTGGTGTACCTGCGGTGGTGGTGAACAACCGTTACCTAGTGCAAGCTCAGGGCATCAAAACCGTTGATGAGTATTTTGAGCTAGTCAACTTTTTGTTAACGCAGTAATTATTTGTTAACGCAGTAATTTTTCAGGCATCTCACATTGTTGTTGGTCAAGCGAATCATGCATTGCTGAAGAGCCATGCATGATTTTTTTATACACAACCCAACGGTGTCATTTAGCCATATTTTCCGATTATTGAGTCATGGTCAAACAGCCTGCGCAACCAATTGTTTGAGTAGTCTATCCATTGCTCGATAGCCGAGCGCTTCCGCCAGATGTGACCGCTGAATATCGGCTACGCCTTCTAAATCTGCGATAGTCCGTGCCACTTTAATGATCCGGTGATAAGCGCGGACGGATAAGCCTAAGCGATGCAATGCCGCTTCTAAGAACTCTGCATCCGAACGAGCTAATGGGCAAAAAATATCAATCTCACGACTTTGCAGCAGCCCGTTAACCTTACCACTGCGCGCCAGCATTCGCTGGCGCGCGATCTGTACTCGTTGCCGTACCACCTCCGTTGTTTCTCCTCGATCACCGCCTTGAGATAACGTCCCTTTTGGTAGCGCAGGAATTTCAATCGACATATCAAATCGGTCTAGCAAAGGGCCAGAAAGTCGACTTAAATAGCGCAGGATCACTTGCGGGTTAACCCTTGCTTGGTTGCCCTCATAATAGCCAGTAGGGCTAGGATTGAGTGCACCCACCAGTTGAAAGCGTGCCGGAAAGCGAGTTTTACCTTGGGCGCGTGAAATAATAATCTCTCCTGATTCAAGGGGCTCGCGGAGTGAATCAAGCACTTTTCGTTCAAATTCAGGCATTTCGTCGAGAAACAATAGGCCGTTATGGGCTAATGAGATTTCTCCTGGCCGTGGAATCGTACCGCCGCCAACTAAGGCTGCCATCGAGCTTGAGTGGTGTGGTGACCGAAAAGGACGACGTTTCCAGTTGTATTGATTGATCTCCTGCTGGGTCAGCGAGGCGACAGAGGCGGTTTCCATCGCCTCATCTTCGCTCATTTCTGGTAGTAAATCACACAGCCGCGATGCGAGCATGGTTTTCCCGGTCCCCGGAGGGCCAAGAAATAGCAAGTTATGATTCCCTGCTGCGGCAATTTCCAGTGCTCGTTTTCCTTGTTGTTGACCAATAATATCTTGTAGATCTCGATAGTGATCGGGTGGTTGTACAATCGGTTCGCTTTGAAAGAGCGTTAAGTTCTTTTGACCACATAAATCCGCGCAAACTTCTAACAGGTTTTGTGCGGATTTATGGTTGCTTTCACCGACTAACGCCGCTTGATCACCGTTATCTTGCGGTACGACCAAACTGCGTTGAGCATGATTCGCTGCCAATGCCGCGGGCAAAACCCCCTTAACGCGCCTGATTTCTCCCGACAATGCCAGCTCACCAATAAACTCATAAGCGGCTAAATGAGTGTGAGGAATTTGTTCAGACGCAGCTAAAATCCCCAGAGCGATGGGTAAATCAAACCGTCCTCCCTCCTTGGGGAGATCGGCAGGTGCCAAGTTAACCGTGATTCGTTTAGCGGGAAACTCGAAGCGTGAGTTAATGATCGCACTGCGCACTCGGTCTTTGGATTCTTTTACCGTAGTTTCGGGGAGGCCGACTAAGGTGAAGCCGGGCATGCCGTTACTGATGTGTACTTCGACAGTGACTTCTGGTGCTTGGACGCCAATACTGGCTCGGCTATGAATAATCGCAAGGCCCATTTTTTCCCTTTATCGTTAGGTTGACTTCTACTGGCAATGTGCCTGAAAAACGTGCGAAGAATCAGCGTTCTGAGGATAAAAATGGTGATATTTCGATAGAAGACGCACAAATAAGCTTAAGAGAGTGTGAAAAAATAATCAGTTTTTGCTTGTCATGTAACAGATATGTGTGTTACCACTAGAACTGCAAACAATTACGTACTCAGTACGGCAACATATAGAACGATTATTATGAATTTTAACGCTCGCATTAACGCACTAATTAACCTGCTGATCGTGGTCATTATTATGACGGCGCGGGGGCTTGTGGGCGCAAAATAACACACAAATTTAAAAAGACCCCCGCACTGAGAAGTTCGGGGGTTTTTTTTCAACTATCTAACGACATCGTGCAATCTGATCGGTGATTATCCAACCAGATATGGACAGGAAGAATGGGAGCGGCACATGAAGTGCAAACACAACAATGTTAACGGCGCAACGCGCGCTTTAGGAGGGGTACAATGACGGGAGCACAACTTGTCGTTGCCGCCTTACAGCAACAGGGCATCAAAACCGTTTTTGGTTACCCTGGTGGTGCCATCATGCCTATTTATGATGCGCTGTATGATGGCGGAGTGGAGCATATCCTTTGTCGCCACGAGCAAGGGGCGGCGATGGCGGCGATTGGTATGGCTCGCTCAACCCAAAGCGTGGCGGTCTGTATGGCAACCTCGGGACCTGGAGCGACCAATTTAGTCACTGGCCTTGCGGATGCATTTCTGGATTCGGTTCCTCTAGTAGCGATCACAGGTCAAGTAGCAAGCTCACACATAGGTACCGACGCTTTCCAAGAGATGGATGTGATAGGGATGTCGCTCTCTTGTACCAAGCACAGCTATCTGGTGACCGATATTGGTGAATTAGCCGCGACACTGGCTGAAGCGTTTGAGGTGGCGAAAACCGGTCGTCCGGGGCCGGTTATCGTTGATATCGCGAAAGATGTTCAGTTAGCCCAAGCGCCAAGTTCAGAGTTTCCTGTGTTCACACCACCAGCGATGCCGGAAGCTTGCCCAGAGCAATTGCAAGCAGCGCAGCAGCTATTGTCTGCCAGTCAGCATCCAGTGTTGTATGTGGGTGGTGGCGTGCAATTGGCGAAAGCCACAGCGACAGTGCGTGAGTTCTTGCGTTTAAATCCTATGCCTTCAGTGAGTACCTTAAAAGGGCTCGGTACGATAGAACGGCATGACCCGCATTATCTGGGTATGTTGGGTATGCATGGTACCAAAGCCGCCAACTTAGTTGTTCAAGAGAGTGATTTATTGATTGTGGTTGGTGCGCGTTTTGATGACCGAGTCACCGGCAAGCTAGATACTTTTGCACCGCATGCGAAAGTCATTCATATCGATATTGATGCCGCTGAATTTAATAAATTGCGCCGAGCCAATGTGGCTTTGCGTGGCGATATTAATCGCATTCTTCCACAACTGGAGTTAAACCATGATATTTCATCATGGGCTGATTACAGTGAAAGTTTACGCTGCGATTTTACTTGGCGTTATGACCATCCCGGCGAGATGATTTTTGCGCCACTGCTACTGAAGCAACTCTCCGATATGATGCCTGATAGTGCGATGGTTTCCACCGATGTCGGTCAGCATCAAATGTGGGCAGCGCAGCATATTCAGCCCCGAGCGCCACAAAACTTCATTACTTCGGCTGGCCTTGGCACGATGGGTTTTGGACTACCCGCGTCAATGGGCGCAGCGGTGGCTCGTCCAGACGACCAATCTATTCTGATCTCTGGTGATGGCTCTTTCATGATGAATGTTCAGGAGCTCGGCACGCTCAAGCGGCGTCAAATCCCAGTGAAAATGGTGTTACTCGATAACCAACGTTTAGGCATGGTCCGTCAATGGCAATCGCTGTTTTTTGATGGTCGTCATAGTGAAACGATTTTGGATGACAACCCAGACTTCGTGATGCTGGCCCAAGCCTTCGGTATCCCAGGTAAGACCATCACCAAAAAAGAGCAAGTGGAACCAGCATTGCAAGAGATGCTTGCCAGTAAAACCGCTTACTTATTGCATGTTTTGATCGATGAAGAAGAAAATGTTTGGCCGTTGGTACCACCCGGCGCCTCAAATAGTGATATGTTGGAGAACACCTAATGGAAAGATATTTATTAGACATCAAAGCCGATGATAAACCGGTCCTATTAGAGCGTGTTCTGCGGGTGGTGCGTCATCGCGGCTTTACTATCAGACAAGTGGCGGCAACCCAAAACCATATTAGTCAGGTCGCCAGTGTTGAAATTATTGTCGATAGCGATCGGCCGATCAGCACTTTGGTTAACCAAATTGAAAAATTATGGGATATTCGTAGTGTCGACGTTACCCCTTTAAACCTCGACGAACTCCCTAACAACAATTTACAACAAAAGATTTGTGCATAAGGAAGGCAAGCAATGGCAACAAAAACAGCAGATTACATTTGGTTTAACGGTGAAATGGTGCCATGGGCAAACGCTAATGTTCATGTCCTGACCCATGCAATGCATTACGGTACCTCGGTATTTGAAGGCGTGCGTTGCTATAACACACCAAAAGGCCCAATCGTTTTCCGTCATCGCGAGCATGCTCAGCGTCTGAAAGATTCGGCAAAAATTTATCGCTTTCCAATTCCCTATACGATTGACGAAATCATGGAAGCAACGCGCGAAACCTTGCGGATTAATAAGCTTGATTCGGCTTACATTCGCCCGTTGGGTTTTGTGGGCAATGTCGGACTTGGCGTTTGTCCACCAGTGAATACGGAAATGGAATTGATCATCGCAGCTTTCCCTTGGGGTGCTTATTTAGGCGATGAAGCTCTAGAAAATGGCGTCGATGCGATGGTTTCTAGTTGGCATCGCGCTGCGCCGAATACCATTCCAACCGCTGCTAAAGCGGGTGGTAACTACTTATCCTCTTTGCTTGTTGGCGGTGAAGCGCGTCGTCATGGCTATGCCGAAGGTATTGCCTTAAGCGTGGATGGCTATTTATCTGAAGGTGCAGGCGAAAATATCTTTGTGATCAAAAATGGCGTACTGCTGACTCCGCCAACGACCAGCTCCATTCTGCCTGGCATTACCCGCGATTCGATCATGACCCTTGCCAAAGACATGGGCTACGAAGTGCGTGAAGTGAATATTGCCCGTGAGGCGCTGTATTTGGCGGATGAAATTTTCATGACCGGAACGGCAGCGGAAATTGTCCCAGTACGCAGTGTCGATCAAATTACGGTAGGTGAAGGTAAACGCGGACCAATCACTAAAGTGATGCAAGAGGCGTACTTTGGCTTATTCAACGGCACCACAGAAGATAAATGGGGTTGGTTGGATTATGTGTACTCAGAGAAGCAGTCATAGGGGATAACCGATAATGCCAAAGTATCGTTCAGCGACCACTACTCATGGTCGTAATATGGCGGGCGCTCGCGCATTATGGCGTGCGACCGGGGTTAAAGAAGAAGATTTTGGAAAGCCGATCATTGCGGTGGTCAACTCGTTTACCCAGTTTGTACCGGGCCATGTGCATCTTAAAGACATGGGGCAATTGGTGGCGGGTGAAATTGAAAAAGCCGGCGGTATCGCCAAAGAATTTAATACCATCGCGGTGGATGATGGTATCGCCATGGGCCATGGCGGCATGTTGTATTCACTGCCATCACGCGAGCTGATTGCAGACTCTGTCGAGTACATGGTTAATGCGCACTGTGCCGATGCCATGGTCTGTATCTCGAACTGTGACAAAATCACCCCGGGAATGATGATGGCGGCGCTGCGCTTAAATATTCCGGTGATTTTTGTCTCTGGCGGCCCGATGGAAGCGGGCAAAACCAAATTGTCCGATCAAATTATCAAGCTTGATTTGGTCGATGCGATGATTCAAGGGGCAGACCCGACCGTCTCTGATGAGCAAAGCCAGCAAATTGAGCGCTCGGCTTGTCCGACTTGCGGCTCTTGTTCGGGCATGTTTACCGCTAACTCCATGAACTGTTTAACCGAAGCATTAGGGCTTTCACAGCCTGGTAATGGTTCGATGCTGGCGACTCATGCCGATCGCGAAGCGTTATTTATCAATGCGGGCAAGCGGATTGTCGAACTGACCAAGCGTTACTACGAGCAAGACGATCACTCGGCGTTGCCACGTAATATTGCTAATAAAGCGGCGTTTGAAAATGCCATGGCGCTGGATATTGCTATGGGCGGTTCTACCAATACGGTTTTACACCTCTTAGCGGCGGCGCAAGAGGGTGAGATTGATTTTGATATGACGGATATTGACCGCATGTCACGCCAAGTGCCGCATCTCTGTAAAGTGGCACCGTCGACTCAGAAATATCACATGGAAGATGTCCATCGCGCTGGAGGCGTCATGGCAATTTTAGGCGAATTGGATCGCGCAGGATTGATCGATAATCAAACCCATACTGTGTTGGGGATGACCTTGCAGCAGCAATTAACGCAATACGACATCATGCAAACTGACGATCAAGCGGTGCTCGACTTTTTCCGTGCTGGCCCTGCTGGCATTCGTACCACCAAGGCGTTTTCACAATCTTGTCGCTGGGATCGATTAGACGATGATCGCACCTCAGGCTGCATTCGCAGTAAAGCCCACGCCTTTAGTCAAGATGGTGGTTTGGCGGTGCTTCGTGGCAACATTGCCCTTGACGGTTGTATTGTGAAAACTGCGGGTGTCGATGAAGACAATCTAACCTTTACTGGTCCGGCGATTGTGTTTGAAAGCCAAGATACTGCCGTAGAAGGTATTTTAGGTGGCCAAGTTAAAGCTGGTGATGTGGTAGTGATTCGCTACGAAGGTCCGAAAGGTGGCCCAGGCATGCAAGAGATGCTTTATCCAACCACCTATCTTAAATCGATGGGGCTTGGTAAGGCTTGTGCGTTATTGACCGATGGCCGCTTTTCCGGTGGTACTTCTGGCTTGTCGATTGGCCATGTCTCTCCTGAAGCCGCTAATGGTGGCACGATTGGTTTGGTCAATACCGGTGATATGATTGCGATTGATATTCCGAATCGTTCGATTAGCTTGCAGGTTTCAGAAGCGGAGCTGGCTGAGCGTCGAGCTGCGCAAGATAAGCGTGGCTGGAAGCCCGTGAATCGCCAGCGTGAAGTCTCTTTAGCACTCAAGGCTTACGCGAGTATGGCGACCAGTGCCGATAAAGGCGCGGTGCGAGATAAATCGAAACTCGAGGGCTAGCGGATGAGTGCCAGTAAGCAAACGGGCGCGGAGTATTTACGGCAAATTTTGCGTGCACCGGTCTATGATGTGGCGTTAGTGACGCCATTACAAGCAATGCCGCGCCTATCGGCGCGTATTCAAAACCGTGTGCAGTTAAAACGAGAAGACCGTCAGCCCGTGCACTCATTTAAATTGCGCGGTGCTTATAATATGGTATCGAGCTTATCCGATGAGCAAAAACACGCTGGGGTGATTGCTGCCTCCGCGGGTAACCATGCGCAGGGTATGGCGTTATCTGGGACTAAATTAGGCATTAAAACCACGATCGTGATGCCCAAAACCACCCCAGATATTAAAGTCGAAGCCGTACGTGGATTCGGTGGTCTGGTCATTTTGCATGGCAATAACTTTGATGAAGCGAAAGCAGAAGCGGAACGATTAGCCGCTCAGCATGGCTATACTTTTGTGCCGCCTTTTGATCACCCACTGGTGATTGCAGGTCAAGGAACGATTGGTATGGAGATGCTGCAGCAAAATGGTCATCTCGATTATATTTTTCTGCCGGTGGGTGGGGGTGGGTTAGCCGCAGGAGTGGCGGTACTCATCAAGCAGTTGATGCCTGATATTCAAGTGATTGCCGTCGAGCCAGAAGATTCGGCGTGTTTAAAAGCCGCTTTAGATGCCGGTCAACCTGTGGTACTTGATCAAGTCAGCATGTTTGCCGATGGTGTGGCGGTGAAGCGGATTGGTGATGAAACCTTCCGTTTATGCCAGCAATACATTGATGGCCACATTACGGTATCAAGTGATGAAATCTGCTCGGCGGTTAAAGATATCTTCGAAGACACGCGCGCGATTGCCGAGCCTTCTGGAGCTTTAGCCTTAGCTGGATTGAAGAAGTTTGCTGAACAGCACCAGTTAGTGGATAAGCAGCTTGGTACGGTGTTATCGGGTGCCAATACTAACTTTCATGGTTTACGTTATGTTTCTGAACGTTGTGAGTTGGGTGAAAAGCGTGAAGGACTTTTGGCGGTGACGATACCTGAACGCCAAGGCGCATTTTTTGAGTTTTGCCATATTATCGGCGGCCGTGCGGTCACCGAGTTCAACTATCGCTATAACGATGACAAGCTGGCTAATATCTTTGTTGGCGTACGTTTGTTAGGCGGTCAAGAGGAGCTGCAGCATATTATCCATGATTTGCGTCAAGGCGGTTATCCGGTGGTCGATCTGTCTGACGATGAAATGGCTAAGCTGCATGTGCGTTACATGATCGGTGGTAAACCTTCGAAGCCGCTCAAAGAGCGCTTGTACAGCTTTGAGTTTCCAGAATACCCAGGTGCATTACTCAAATTTTTGAGTACCTTAGGCACCCATTGGAATATTAGCTTATTTAATTATCGTAATCATGGTGCGGATTATGGTCGGGTACTGTGTGGTTTTGAACTGGAAGAGAGCGACTTAGCGCGTTTTTCTGCTCATCTTTATGAGCTGGGTTATCAATATAAAGATGAAACCAATAATTCCGCGTATCATTTTTTTCTATCTTAACTGAGTTAAAGTTCAGCATGCCAGTCCAATGACTGGCATTTTTTGTCGATTATTCCCTTCCTACTTGAATCTGCAGCGGTGTTGGCCCCCAATCACATCATTTGCCTATACTTATGGGGATTCACTCACTTACCGCCTACCTGCAACTTAAAGTCGTTTGGGTATAGCTTTGTGATCATGGTATCGGTAATCTAACTATGCACCCAATCATTACTGCCGAGGTTTACGTATACTGTGGCTATTTGAATTGAAGCTCATGTTTTTATTGTCGTTATGGTGAGTTCATCGATTATGGCACCACGTCTACATTGTTAATTATCAGCAAGGAGATCCGAATGTTTAAAGCGCTAATCCTCAACCAACAAGAAAAAGCCACAACCGCGACCATCGAATCACTCGATGATACTCAATTGCCTGATGGCGAAGTTTTGGTTGCCGTGGAGTACTCTTCACTCAATTATAAAGACGGGTTGGCGATTACTGGCAAAGGTAAAATTATTCGTGATTTCCCTATGGTTCCAGGGATTGATCTAGCGGGTACGGTTATTGAGTCTAAGGATGCTCGCTACCAAAGCGGTGACCAAGTGGTGTTAACCGGATGGGGCGTGGGTGAAAATCATTGGGGCGGTATGGCACAAAAGGCTCGTTTGCAAGCCGATTGGCTCGTGCCGTTAGCTTCTGGGTTGGACAGTAAACAAGCAATGATGATTGGCACTGCGGGCTTTACCGCTATGCTCTGTGTTCAAGCTCTGTTAGATGCAGGCATTAAACCTGAACAAGGTGAAATCCTCGTTACTGGTGCCAGTGGCGGTGTTGGTTCTGTTGCAGTAACACTATTAGCTAATCTAGGTTATAAAGTTGCGGCGGTCACTGGTCGTGTTGAACAAAATGGCCCACTACTCGAAAAACTCGGTGCCAGTCGAATTATTGATCGGGTTGAGTTTGAAGAGCACGCTCGTCCTCTGGAAAAACAGCTTTGGGCTGGGGCGATTGATACCGTAGGCAGCAAAGTATTAGCCAAAGTGTTAGCGCAAATGGATTACAATAGCACCGTTGCGGCGTGTGGTTTAGCGGGTGGCTTTGATTTACCGACGACAGTGATGCCATTTATTTTACGTAATGTACGCTTGCAAGGCGTCGATTCCGTCTCTTGTCCACCAGAAAAACGTGTCGCAGCATGGCACAGTCTCTCGCAATATTTACCTGCCAGTTATTTTGCGCAAGCGTGCCACGAGATCACTCTTGAGCAGGTGCCTGAATTTGCACAGGCGATTACGCAAGGCCAAGTGACTGGCCGAGTAGTGATTAAACTCTAATAGAAGATAGCCGTGATTAATCAAAACTAAGACGCTGAGCGATTTGTTGTGTCTTAGTTTTGCGCTTAGGTAAATAGCAAAAAAAATCCCGCCATACAGCGGGGAAGCCCAAGAAAAATTAAAGCGTTATTATCGGAGATTTTTGTTAATGGTCAGTTAAATGACTGTTAATAAATTTAGTCGATAGGATTGATTTTGCCAAGTGATTATTGAATATTTTTTCTCCAGCCGTATTATCTACGCCTTATTTTGCTACTCGATTAGGTTTTTGCATGACATTTGACTCAACATTAGCGACCCATTCCCTTGATGCGCAAGGACTGCGTTGCCCTGAACCAGTAATGATGGTGCGAAAGACCATTCGCACCATGCAAGCTGGCGATGTGTTATTGGTGATGGCGGATGATCCTTCCACGACTCGAGATATCCCCAGTTTTTGCCGCTTTATGGATCATCAACTGTTGGCGCAGCAAACCGAGCAGTTGCCTTACCAGTACTTGATCAAAAAAGGTTTAGTCTAGTTTTGAAGTCTTTGGCAACGATGATGGATGGGAATTTAGTCGATAAAAGTAAGGCAGCAATATGATGCGCCCTACCTTATCATTTCTAGAGTAACCAGCATGAATGTTGATTATATCTGCTGATTGCGGATGAAGTTTATTCTTGGTACTCAATCGCTCGGATTTCAGCTTGCAGTTTATTGACTTGTTGCTGCAAAGTCCTTAATTCGTTATGCATTGGAATGATGTAGGCGACTCGGATCCAAGCTTCGACAGTCAGAGCAGCCATAATAATCGCTCCGGCGACCATCGGCAGCCACATATTGGTTAACGTCATACCTAATAAGGTGAGTAGAAAGCCAAAAGTGAATAAGTAGCTCTGACTTTTGGCGGTCATTCCTGTATAGCGTGTCAGCATAATTAACCCTCTTACCGCACCACGATAGGTTTAACCTAGCACGGCAATAGTGATACGAATATGGCGAACATCACGCTCTTAATCGCTTTTCATCAAGAGCGTGATCCAGTGCTAACAATTTTTATCGAAAAAGCTCAGTTGTTGGGTCTTAAAATAGCGCTGCGCCAATCGCTAAGCCGACAAATAAAATCGCGGTGATTTTTCGGATCAGGGCTAGTGGTAGTTTATTGGCCGATAATTTACCGATCACTACGACAGGGACATTAGCCAACAGCATACCAATTGTGGTGCCTAAAATGACCCACAATAAAGCATCAGCGTATTGAGCGCCTAAAATGGAAGTGGCTATCTGGGTTTTATCGCCGATTTCAGCAATAAAAAAGGCGATAAAGCTGGCGACAAAAGGCCCACGGTTAGAAATCGATTCTTCATCATCCAGTTTATCGGGAATCAACACCCAGCCAGCCATGATTAAGAAGCTCACCACCAAGACCCATTTTAATATCTCGGGCGACAAATAATCGGCCACGACGACGCCTAACCAAGCCGCTAAGGCATGATTGGCTAGCGTAGCGAGAAATATCGCCGCAATGATCGGAATCGGTTTTCGGTATCGACTGGCTAACAGTAGAGAAAGCAGTTGGGTTTTATCGCCAATTTCAGCTAAGGCGACGGTAGTAATTGAAATAGCTAATACGCTCACGACAGGCTCAATGGGGCGGGATAATTATAATAACCATAGACAAACGCCACGCCCCACCCCGGTTCGCGTTGTTTGCCTAAGGTCTTGCTCAGCTAAAATGATTTTAGCCTCGGACGCCATGGTGATTTGGCACCAATCATGTTGACGAACGAACCGTTAAGATTAAACCCTCTTACCGGCAAGCTACTCCCCAAAGACGGCGCAATTCTAATCAGGCTGTTAAAAAATCTCAAGTCTCAAATGACCTCAAGGCTTATTTTTGGGATAATTTGCCACAATCCATGGTGTAAATTGCCCTAAAAGGGATTTTTGACCATTAATTAAGCAAGATTACCCCTACTCGCTGAGCGAATATCTCGGTATACTTGTTCGCTATTTCTTATCAATTCAAACAGAAGAATCGCGCGAACCTGACTATGCAAAAATACGATATCAAAACCTTTCAGGGTATGATCCTCGCGCTGCAGGATTATTGGGCCCAACAAGGCTGTACCATTGTTCAACCATTAGATATGGAAGTTGGTGCAGGCACCTCTCACCCAATGACATGCCTGCGAGCTATCGGCCCAGAGCCTATCGCCACGGCGTATGTTCAACCTTCTCGTCGTCCAACCGACGGTCGTTATGGTGAAAACCCGAACCGCCTACAGCACTACTATCAATTTCAAGTCATCATCAAACCATCACCGGATAATATTCAAGAGCTGTATCTTGGATCACTTGAGGTATTGGGTGTTGACCCGCTGGTTCACGATATTCGTTTCGTCGAAGATAACTGGGAAAACCCAACCTTAGGCGCATGGGGATTAGGCTGGGAAGTATGGCTTAACGGTATGGAAGTAACCCAGTTTACTTACTTCCAACAAGTTGGTGGTCTTGAGTGCAAACCAGTAACCGGGGAAATCACTTACGGTATTGAACGTCTGGCGATGTATATTCAGGGTGTTGATTCTGTTTATGATTTAGTCTGGACAGATGGTCCATTAGGTAAAGTAACCTATGGCGATATTTTCCATCAAAATGAAGTAGAGCAGTCAACCTACAACTTTGAACACGCGGATGTGGATTTTCTGTTCACTTTCTTCGATCAGTGCGAGAAAGAGTGTCAATACCTGCTTGAGCTTGAAAAACCACTGCCACTACCGGCTTATGAGCGGATTTTAAAAGCGGGTCATGCATTTAACCTGCTTGACGCTCGTAAGGCGATTTCGGTGACTGAGCGCCAACGTTATATCCTGCGTATCCGCAACCTCACTAAAGCGGTTGCTGAAGCGTATTACGCCTCTCGCGAAGCGCTAGGCTTCCCAATGTGTAAAAAGGGTGAGGATAAATAACATGGCCAAAGAATTTCTAATCGAACTGGGTACAGAAGAGTTACCACCAAAGCAGCTGCGCACTTTAGCTGAAGCGTTTGCCGCCAATTTTAGTACAGAACTTGCCGCGGCAGAGTTGACTCATGACGGCATAAAATGGTTTGCGACCCCGCGCCGTTTGGCGCTGAAAGTCGCTAATCTTGCCGAAAAGCAAGCGGATAAAGTTCTAGAAAAACGTGGACCTGCGGTGTCTGTGGCTTTTGATGCACAAGGTAACCCGACTAAAGCAGCACAAGGTTGGGCGCGTGGTAATGGGATTACCGTTGAGCAAGCCGATCGCCTCAAAACTGAGCAAGGTGAGTGGTTGCTGTTCAAACAAGAAGTGAAAGGTCAAGCGGCGAAAGCGATTGTCGTTGAGCTGGCTGCCAAAGCATTGGCCAACTTGCCTATCGCTAAGCCAATGCGCTGGGGCGATAAAGAGACTCAATTTATTCGTCCAGTAAAAACCTTGACCATTCTGCTTGGTGATGAGTTGATCGACGGCGAAATTTTAGGCGTGGCTTCAGCACGCACCATTCGTGGTCACCGTTTTATGGGTGAGAAAGAATTTACCATCGACTCCGCCCAGCAGTATCCAGACATTTTAGAGCAACGCGGTAAAGTGATTGCCGACTATGAGACGCGTAAAGCGACGATCATCGCGGGTGCTCAGCAAGCGGCCCAACAAGTGGGTGGTATTGCGGAACTTGACGACGATTTAGTGGAAGAAGTCACCGCATTAGTGGAATGGCCGGTGGTTTTAACGGCAAAATTTGAAGAGAAATTCCTCAATGTGCCATCGGAAGCGTTGGTGTACACCATGAAAGGTGACCAAAAATACTTCCCAGTGTATGACGCTAATAAGCAACTCTTACCCAACTTTATCTTTGTGACCAACATTGAGTCTAAAGAGCCACGCCACGTTATCGAAGGTAACGAAAAGGTGGTACGTCCACGTTTGGCTGATGCTGAATTCTTCTTTAATACCGATCTCAAGAGCAAGCTGATTGATCGCTTACCACAGCTTGAAACGGCGATTTTCCAGCAGAAATTGGGCACAATTAAAGATAAAACCGACCGAATCACGGAGTTAGCCGGTTATATTGCAGAGCAAATTGGCGCTGACGTTGCACAAGCTAAACGTGCAGGCTTGCTCGCTAAATGTGATTTAATGACCTCAATGGTGTTTGAGTTTACCGACACTCAAGGCGTAATGGGTATGCATTATGCGCGTCATGATGGTGAGCCAGAAGCGGTAGCATTGGCGATGAACGAGCAGTATATGCCGCGCTTTGCTGGTGATCAGTTGCCGAGTGATGGGGTTTCTTCTGCGCTAGCGATGGCAGATAAACTGGATACCATCGTCGGTATTTTCGGGATTGGCCAAGCACCAAAAGGTTCTGATCCTTTTGCTTTGCGCCGCGCTTCTTTAGGTGTGCTGCGGATCATCGTTGAATACGGCTACAAGCTTGACTTAGTGGATTTAGTCGCGAAAGCGAAATCCCTCTTTGGTGATCGTTTGACTAATCAAGCGGTTGAACACGATGTGATTGAATTTATGCTGGGTCGTTTCCGCGCTTGGTATCAAGACGAAGGCTTTAGTGTTGATGTTATTCAAGCGGTGTTGGCGCGTCGTCCAACCAAGCCGGCTGATTTCGATCAGCGGGTAAAAGCCGTGTCGCACTTCCGTGAACTTGAAGCGGCAGAAGCGTTGGCAGCAGCCAATAAACGGGTTGGTAATATTCTCGCGAAATTTGCTGGTCAGTTGCCTGCTGATGTTGATCTCGCCTTGCTGCAAGAGCCGGCAGAAAAAGCCTTGGCACAAGACGTGGCGGTGATGAGCGAAGCGTTAGAGCCTGCGTTTGCCTCGGGTAACTATCAACAAGCGTTGAGTCAATTGGCCTCACTACGTGAACCCGTTGATGCGTTCTTTGATAACGTGATGGTGATGGCTGACGATGAAGCGCTAAAGCAAAACCGTTTAACTTTGCTTAACGACTTACGCAATTTATTCCTGCAAATTGCTGATATTTCTCTGTTACAAAAGTAATGATTAGCAATAAACCATACGGTTTGTGATTGAAGCCCAACTCTAATCAGTTGGGCTTTTTTTCAATTGAATACTCAGGCGTTCAAAAATAGTACTTTGATAGGTAAAAGCGTTACGGTATGTTCAAAGATTGATCGATGAGCATGGCATCGTTTTATGCTCCTTTAAGCAAGCAAATACAATCATGAATTAGGCAGTCAGCAATGCAGTTTTCAAAATTTGGTGAAAAATTTAATCAGTATTCCGGTATTACTCAATTAATGGATGATTTAAACGATGGTCTGCGCACACCAGGAGCCATCATGCTCGGTGGCGGAAATCCTGCCGCAATACCAGCGATGATCGACTATTTTCATCAAACCAGCGCTGAGATGCTGAGTAATGGTGAGCTGATCGCTGCGTTGAGTAATTACGATGGACCACAAGGCAAAGATCGTTTCGTTAAATCACTCGCTGCGCTACTAAAAACGACTTATGGCTGGGAAATTAGTCAGAAAAACATCAGCTTAACCAATGGTAGCCAAAGTGGTTTTTTCTATCTGTTTAACTTATTCGCCGGTCAGCAGCCCAATGGATCGCATAAGAAGATTTTACTGCCGTTGGCTCCGGAATACATTGGTTATGGCGATGCAGGGATTGATGACGATCTGTTTATCTCTTATCGCCCCGAGATTGAAATGCTTGATGATGGGTTATTCAAATACCATGTCGACTTTAACCAGTTAACGGTCGATTCCTCCATCGCGGCGATCTGCGCCTCTCGTCCCACCAACCCGACGGGTAATGTCTTGACCGAAGATGAGATCCATAAGCTCGATCAGTTAGCGCGGGATAATGGTATTCCGTTGATCATAGATAATGCTTATGGTGTGCCATTCCCCAATATCATTTTTGAACAGGTTGAACCGTTTTGGAATGACAATACCATTTTATGCATGAGCTTATCCAAACTTGGATTACCAGGCGTACGTTGCGGCATTGTGATAGCCAATGAAACGGTGACTCAAGCTTTAACCAATATGAATGGCATTATTAGTTTAGCCCCCGGCAGTGTTGGCCCCGCGATAGCTCAACATATGATTGAACGAGGGGATTTACTGCGCTTGAGTGACGAAGTTATTCGCCCATTTTATCAACAAAAATCACAAACCGCGGTGAAGTTACTTCAGCAGGCGATACCTGACCCGCGCTTTCGCATTCACAAACCTGAAGGGGCGATTTTCCTATGGCTGTGGTTTGATGAATTGCCGATCAGCACTATGGCGCTGTATCAGCGTCTTAAAGCACGAGGAGTATTGGTTGTTCCTGGTGAATATTTCTTTATTGGGCAGCAGGAAGACTGGTCACATGCTCATCAATGTCTACGGATGAACTACGTGCAAGATGATCAGGAAATGCAAAAAGGTATTCAGATTATCGCCGAAGAAGTCGCTAAGGCTTATCAGCAAGCTGAGCAGTCATCGATCTGCTGAAGGTATTAGGGGCTGTTATCACCACCGCCAGCCTAATGTGTGGCTGGCGTGGTTTTAGGCGATGAGTCAGCGTTTAATCATCTTTGTGCAGCGCAGGAAAATCCTCTTTATCCAATAGCTGGCTGAGGCGTGCAAGGCGTCTTTGCAGTTCACCGCTATAATCGGCACTGATATTAATATGGCCCATTTTACGCCCCGGGCGTTTTTGTTTGCCATACCAATGGACATGACACCTTTCCATCGCAAGCAACGCGTCCGGCAGGCTATCAAGGCCTAAGATGTTAATCATCGCTGTCGGGCGGATCAGTTGCGTGCTACCCAATGGTAAACCGCATACGGCGCGCAAATGGTTTTCAAATTGACAGGTTTCGGCACCTTGTTGTGTCCAGTGACCGGAGTTATGCACTCGAGGAGCAATTTCATTGACCAATAGCTGCCCGCTGATATCAAAAAATTCTAAAGCCAGTACGCCCACATAGTCTAATTGCTCAGCTACCGCGCGAAAGATGCTTTCGGCCTGTTGTTGTAGCGCGAGATCATCCAACGAGGTGGATAAACTCAACACGCCATTGGTGTGCACATTTTCCGTCAGGGGATAGGTCACTATGCTGCCATCTTGTCCTCTAGCGCCAATCAGCGAGACTTCGCGATCAAAAGCGATAAATTGCTCTGCAATGATGGTTTGTTGCGCTGAGCTTGCTAAGCAGTCTTGTAGCTCGGGCCAAATGTTATCAATATCTTGCGCTTGTTTGAGACGCCATTGACCTTTGCCATCATAACCACCCAGAGTGCTTTTTAATACCATCGGTAGTCCAATGGTTTCGATAGCAGTGAGCAAATCGTCACGAGAGTGTACGATGGCGTATTGCGCACTATTGACGCCAGCTTGCTGAAGCAATACTTTTTCACGCTGCCGATTGCCACCAGCTTTGATGGCCGTTTGGTTCGGTAACAGCTTGCCACTTTGCGCACATTGCTCAAGTACATCATCAGGAATATGTTCAAATTCAGCGGTAATCACATCCGCTTGGTCAATGGCCAGAGCCAGCCCTTGGCCGATGACTTGCCCCGTGATCGGCTGCACGATATTACCGGTTGTTACATCAAACGCATGGATCTCAATATTCAGCGGAGTGCCTGCTAGCGCCATCATGCGGGCTAATTGGCCAGCCCCTAAGACTAAAACTTGCATGTGATTAGTCCTCTGCTGGATTGGGGTTGGCGAGCACGGTTTCGGTTTGCGCTAAACGAAAGGCATCGATTTTCGCCATGATATGTTGATCATGTGTGGCTAGGATTTGTGCGGCTAATAAGCCAGCATTAGCGGCTCCCGCTTCACCGATAGCCAGCGTCCCGACCGCAATGCCTTTTGGCATCTGCACGATGGAGAGTAATGAGTCCATGCCATTCAGCGCTTTTGACTGCACTGGTACGCCGAGTACCGGTAAGCTAGTAAACGCCGCGGTCATGCCTGGTAAATGCGCTGCACCGCCGGCGCCGGCGATGATAACTTTAATGCCTCGTTGCTGAGCGCTGCTAGCATAATCAGCCAGTAGTTGAGGAGTTCGGTGAGCAGACACCACCTTGGTTTCATAATCGATCCCAAATTGCTCCAACATCTCTGCGGCTAGCTTCATGGTTGGCCAATCGGATTTCGAACCCATAATAATCGCCACTTTCATTGTAAACTCCTTCAAACATCATCACATTAGGGTGAATGGGTTATTTGCGCGCATTATACGAGTATTTTTTTCTTAGGAAAACGTTTGCGTCATGGTTATTTTGCCAAAGATACCATTTGTCATTAAATAGCTTTAGCCTGTTTCAGCCAGAATTTGTAAACTCAGTGAGTCGATTAAATGTCACAAGAGAAAGGTATCGTGGATAATTTTCAATTTTGTTTACAGGCATTACGTAATGGTGATGTTATTGCCTATCCGACCGAAGGGGTGTTCGGTGTCGGATGCGATCCGGATAACCCGCAAGCCATTGAAAAACTACTCACGCTGAAACAGCGACCGGTAGAAAAAGGCTTGATTTTGATTGCGGCCTCTTATCAGCAATTGTTGCCGTATATTGATGAAAGCCAACTAAGCGCAGAACAATTGGCGACGATTCATGCGACTTGGCCGGGACCCGTTACATGGGTGATGCCTGCTAGTCAGAAAGTCTCGTCATGGGTCAGCGGTCAGTTTGACTCGATTGCGGTGCGAGTCACCGATCATCCACTAGTACAACAGTTATGTAATGCGTTCGGTAAACCGCTTACCTCGACCAGTGCTAATTTAACAGGGCTGCCGCCGTGTATGACCACTGAGCAAGTTGAGCAGCAACTGGGTGAGCACCTGCCAGCTATTTTACGCGGTGAAACGGGTGGTAGAAATAAACCGAGTGAAATTCGTGACGCGAAAACGGGTCAAATTTTAAGACAAGGTTAAGCAAGGAAATCGACGATGCCAGACATTGATAAGCAAGCGGTAAAGCAGTTTTTGCTTGAGTTACAAGACAGTATTTGCCAGCAATTAGAACAGGCCGATGGCAAGGCCAAGTTTGTCGAAGAAATCTGGCATCGGGAGCCGGGCGAACGCTTAGGTGGTGGTGGGCGAACACGAGTGATGAAAGAAGGTCAAGTCTTTGAGCAAGGCGGCGTTAATTTTTCCCATGTCACCGGTCAACAGATGCCCGTATCGGCCACCGCACATCGCCCGGAATTAGCTGGTCGTCGCTTTGAAGCAATGGGTGTGTCGTTAGTGATGCACGCTCATAACCCTTATGTGCCGACGTCTCATGCCAACGTGCGTTTTTTTATTGCCGAAAAAGAGGGAGAAACGCCCATTTGGTGGTTTGGTGGAGGCTTTGATTTAACGCCGTTTTACCCATTTTTAGAGGATGTGCAAGCATGGCACGCCACAGCGCGGACCTTATGCGCGCCTTTTGGTGATCAGGTTTATGCTGAACATAAGGCTTGGTGTGATGACTATTTCTTCTTACCGCACCGTAATGAAACTCGCGGTGTGGGTGGGCTCTTTTTCGACGACTTAAACCAATGGCCATTTGCCAAGTGTTTTGCCTATATGCAAGCGGTTGGTAAAGGATACACCGAAGCTTACCTACCGATTGTTGCGCGACGTAAAGATACGGCCTATGGTGAAGCGCAGCGGCAATTTCAGTTATATCGCCGTGGTCGATACGTGGAATTTAACTTAGTTTATGACCGAGGGACGTTATTTGGGCTGCAAACTGGAGGGCGTACCGAGTCAATACTGATGTCGATGCCACCGTTAGTGCGCTGGGAATACAATTACCAGCCAGAGCCGAATAGCCCAGAGGCGAAATTGGCGGAATTTTTAGTACCACGCGATTGGTGACAGAAAATCAACGCAGTGATAGGGTCTGAAAAGATACTTTGGCTAATTTAGGTTAATGACATGGAATATCAACACGATCGTTATGCCGTCTTTGGCAATCCGATTGGGCACAGTAAATCGCCCTTTATTCATGGCTTGTTTGCACGTCAAACCAATCAAAGCATGAACTACACGGCGCAGATGGCAGCGATTGATGGTTTTGAGCAAGCGATCAACGAATTTTTTGCTCATGGCGGTAAAGGTTGCAATGTGACCGTACCGTTTAAAGAGCAGGCCTTTCAGCTGGCGGATCGTTTAACAGAGCGAGCGCAATTAGCTGGTGCCGTCAACACTCTGAAAAAACTGGATGATGGAGAAGTGCTCGGTGATAACACCGATGGAGAAGGTTTGGTTCAAGACTTGCTGCAGCATCAAGTTCCGTTGACTGGGGCGAAGATTTTATTAATTGGTGCGGGTGGGGCAGCTCGAGGCGTTATCAAGCCGCTATTAGACCAACAGCCCGAGCTTATTGTGATCACTAACCGGACATTATCCAAAGCGGAAGGTCTTGCACAGCAGTTTTCTGTTTATGGCGCCGTGATCGCCCAACCAATGAGTCAACGGTATACGCCGTTTGATCTTGTCATTAACTCGACCTCAGCCAGCTTGGACGGAGAGCGACCGCAGGTATCTGAGACTATTTTTAGCCCGCGTAGCATTGCTTACGACATGATGTACAGCAAGCAACCAACGGCGTTTAATCAGTGGGCTAAGGAACAAGGATGCCATTCAGTTTATGACGGGCTAGGCATGTTAGTCGCACAAGCAGCAGAAAGCTTTATGTTATGGCGAGGGTTACGCCCAGGGACTAAGCAAGTGCTACGTGAATTAAGAAAAAATTTATCTGGTGGTGTATGAACCAAGCAATTTTATTTACCGATGATCAACAGTGGAATGAGCAGCAGCAAGCGGTTGAGTTTTCCGCGCAGCAGAGTGGTGCGCTTATCCGTTGTTTTATTTCTCTATCTGAGCTGCAATCTTGGTCTGGGGTGACGATGACCACTCCACAGCAGGCACTGACGGTTTTTAGTGAGTGGCGTTTTGATATTGAAGAACGAGCGGAGCAGCTAATTGAGGAAGAGTGTTTTACTTCAGCAGGTATGATTGAGGTGCTAAAACCGTAAACACCTCATGGGAGGGCTCGAACGAAAGGTCAATAGATCTAGAGCAATGATATAGCTAGATTTGCGATTGTTCAGCTAAGTACTCATTTTTGGTTTGTACATAGTTACTCGCTGATTGCAGTAAAAATTGTTGTTCCCCTTCAGTCAGCTTACGGGCTTGTTTCACTGGGCTTCCTACGTACAGATAGCCACTGACTAAGATTTTTCCGGGCGGTACTAAGCTACCCGCACCTATCATGACGTCACTTTCAATGACTGCCCCATCAAGAATAATAGAGCCCATTCCCACCAGAACCCGATCGTGAATGGTGCAGCCGTGCAGCATGACTTTATGGCCGATGGTGACATCATTACCGATCAGTAACGGACAACCATTAGGATTGTGGCTATTTTTATGGGTGACGTGTAAAACGCTACCATCTTGTATATTGGTGCGTGCACCGATACGGATATGGTTGACGTCACCACGTGCAGCGACTAAAGGCCAAATGCTGGCATCATTCTCAATCGTGATATCGCCAACTAATACAGAACTGTTATCTATATAGACACGTTCATTTAGCGTCGGTAATACCCCTTTATAACTTCGGATAGAACTCATCAAACCATCCTTAACAGGCTTAAATTGCAGTAAACAAGCTAAGAATAGTACTAGAAATGGCTTTTCTGAGCAATAATTAGCCTTTTAAGCTAAAAATAACAAAAAAAGCAAAAAAAGCACTTGCCAAGTTAACCAGGCTCCCTATAATGCGACCTCACTGACACGGCAGATGCCGCAAGGCTTCAGGCAGTGTTGGTTGAGGGAAAGCTTCTAAAAAAGAAAATTTGAAAAAGTGTTTGACTCTTCAGATTAACTCGCTAGAATTCACCTCCGCTTCGAAGCTCAACGAGAGATTCGCAAGCCAGCTCTTTAACAATTTAAACCAATCAATCTGTGTGGGCACTCGTTGATGATAATCAAAATGCTTAGCAATAAGCACTTCGGTTTCAATGAACTGAGTGACCAAATTGATAGCGCTTTTAGCACTATCGGCACAGTCAATTCATTATCGTTCTGTTGGA